>JAQUOD010000004.1 GCA_028717245.1 Candidatus Omnitrophota bacterium | reverse complement strand
GCACCGGCCCAATTTCTACGCTCTATGGCGTTTATATTGCGAATATGACCAGAGGCACTGATAACTATGCTATTTATTCTGCCGGCGCTAAATCCTATTTCGCTGGCAATGTCGGCATCGGCACGACGAGTCCTGCCACTAAACTCGAAGTCAATGGTAACGTTAAATTAACCGCTATTACCTCAGGGACCGGCGCAGGCACACAACTTTGTATAGGGACGGATTCAAAGGTATGTGCTTGCGGGCAATGTAATTAAAATGATCCATTATTTTAAAAGAATCTATTATAAGTTTCTACAGAGAAAAAATAGTGATGAGGTATTTAATTCGGTAATCAATAAATTCAAGATATACCTTTCTGTAGAACAGGGATTGGGCAAGGTTACGGTTGAAGGATATATAAAATGCATAAAAAAATTTATCAAAAGTACTGGTAAACTCGTACCCTCAAAAGATGTAGTTTTGGGCTATTTAGCAGCTTTTAGAAACCTGGAATATTCTTATAGCCATATTCGTAATACAACCAGGCTGCTTTGGTGGTATATGAAATTCTGGGGAATGAATTTAGAACTTAAATATCCCCGTAAGCCTGAGCGGGTTATTAAGGATATACTTACAGAGCTAGAGATTATGCGGATGATTAACGCATGCCAGAATATTAAAGATAGGGCCATAATTACTCTTTTGTCCTTTACGGGGATCCGGATGAAGGAACTTAGGCAATTAAGAACGAAGGATATTGATATCGCCAAATTGACCCTAACTGTGATAAATGGTAAGAATTCCCGGGATAGGGTAATTTGTATCTCAGCTGAATGCGCTGAGTTAGTTAGCGCATTTATTGCGAGATATGATAAAGAGCCCGAAGATTACCTGTTTGGGGATGGCCAGGGAGGACAGGTTTCGGCTAAGTTATTGAGGAGGCTGTTCAGGGAATTGGTTGCCAAAGTAATGATAAGGAAAAAGGTAAGTGTGCATGTCTTCAGGCATAGCCTGGCTACCAATTTATTAATTAATGGCTGTGATTTAATTACAGTCCAACGTCAATTAGGGCATAAAGATATTAAAACAACTTTGCTTTATATCCAATATTCGCCAGAAATATTCAGAAAACAGTATGATCGGTATATTCCTAAATATATCCAAGAAAAAATAGCTTAATTAAAAAGGAGAGGCATGATGAGTAATATGGAAATATTTATACCTACCGGCGGACTGGTTTTTATTATAACCAGCCTTATTGCGGTAAAGGTAGAGTTAGCTAAACGGCCTACTTTTAAAGATACCGATGAACGGTATAAGAAATCCGAAGTCTGTAATGAAATTCATAAGGCCGCCAACGAAAAACTAAATTGTATTCCCGAGATAAAAACAAAAGTTACGCAGATTGAAACCAAGATGGATTTACTCTTGACGAAAAATGGAATCGAATATAAAGCCTGATAATTGCCCTGAATGCCAAATACCTACACCCCTGCAGCTCATTCATACCCTGCGCAAGGAATTAACCCTAATAGGTTATTGCCCTAATCATAAGAAGGAATATTATAAGCTCCCCAATAGGGAATGGGTAGATAGAAAGGCCTGGATAAAATTACAGGATGAATTCAGGTGAACAAGAATGATAAAGACAAAACTATCTGGTGCCATATATGTTTTACCTGGGTATGCGCTCTCGCGGGGGTCCTGCGCCTCTCCAGGAATGAAGGCAGGGATGATATCTTATGTTTAAATTGCGAAGCGCATTTGGGATATGATACAGACTGGCCAGAATTGTATAGATAAGAAAGTTAAGCTTGAGATTGACCTGCATGAATATAAATTTATCGTTGTTACGGCTAAGAGACATAAAGATATGTTGAATAAATTAGGGATAAATGAACTGCTTAAAAAAGACTTAGTTAAGGACATTAATATTATAACGAGCATATTGGAAAAGTCAGAAGTTAAAACGAAGGAGGGATAGATGGAGATAGCGAAGGCATTGGCGATATTTTCAGGTGTTATAGCTGTTGTAATCAAGATAAGGCATTTTATAGCCTGGGCCGTAGACAAATGGGCTAAGCTTTCGCCCATGGTTGAGCCGATTATCAAGGATGTAGAGGCCGCAGCTGCAGACGGGAAGATCACCCTGGAGGAGCGTAAAAAGATAGCGATGAATGCAATCATGAATGCCGAAAAAGGAGGAATGATCAAGTTGAGCTGGCTCAGCCGGTGGGTAATAGGAATCATTGTAGACAGAGTGGCCCAGAAGCTTCCCGATATTGAAGTATCGAAGAATTCCGCGGCCCTGGTCGCAGATGCTATAACTAAATTAAAAGGATGAGCTGGCTAAGTAATTGGTGGAAAATGAAATTAAAAAAGGGTTTTTTCTTTAATATCACAAAACCTTGGCCAGGGGAAGATAGGTTAGATGGGCAAAAGCCTATAAAGAAAAAAGAATCGCCGCTTTGGAAGTGGCTAAATAGAAGGAGGTAACAAATGGGCGCATGGAGCAGGATAGCAGGTTTCTTTAAAGGTTTATTTGTTAAAGCAGGAGATTTTATCAAAAAGTTATGGACAGTAGCCGAACCATTTTTAAAAGAGGTCTTAAGTGCCAGCACAGCTGCAGCAGTTAAATCCCTGCAGGATCTGGCCATTGAGGCAGTCAAGCAGGTCGCCATTCAGGGATTACCTACAGACGATGCTAAGAGGAAAGCCTTTGCTGACTATATGACAAAGGCTGCGATGCAAAAAGGTATTGAACTGGGGGATTACGAACTGAATCTATTGCGGGAAACAGCATACGCAATCTGGAAAAAGTCAAACGAGCAATAATAAAAAGAGAGACTTCATTTGCCAAAATCGACCTGGTCGAAAAAACAGGTAAAGAAGCTTATAAAATTATATAACCGTGGAGATACCTATCCTGATATAGCCGTAGCCGTAAACAAATCTATCCACGCCATAGACCATCATATACGAGAACTCAAGGTCCGCAATATCATCCCCAAAATCCAACCCAACCGCCGGCGCGGACACCTCTCTAACAGCCAGGAAGCCGAGGCATTTCATTACAAGACATTATTTGAACAGATCGGCAAAAGCATCCTGCGCGCGGTAAACAAGATACCAAAGTATAAGACATTTAAAGCCCCCAAGATCAAGATACCTTCGTCTTTGGATGAAGAGGAATGGGGCCTTTTATGGTCAGACAGCCAAATAGGAGAATTGGTTAACCAAAAGGAAACCGGCGGCCTCGGCAATTATAATTATGAAGTATTCTTACGAAGGCTATCTTTTTTAAAGGAGGGTCTTATAAAGATTAAACATTATCATCCGCCGGTCAAAGTATTTAACGTATTCTTCCTTGGGGATATCATAGATAATGCAACCATATTCCTCGGCCAGATGCGCCAGGTAGACATGAAAGTGGTAAGTCAGGTGATCCTGGCATCTGAACGTATCGCGGAATTCCTGATATTCTTGGCCGCGCAATATGAACATGTGAATTGTTACTGCATCGTAGGTAACCATGGCAGAATCGGCAAGCCGGGAGAAATGTCTCCTACTGATAATTTAGAATATCTTATTTATTATATTATAAAACAGCGCCTATCTAATTTAAGAAATATTAGAATTGAAATTGCCGAAAGCTGGTTTATGGTTATCCAGCGCATGACTTCACGCTTCTTTATTATCCACGGTGAAGATATACGCAGCTGGATGACTATACCTTTTTATTCTGCCGAAAGGTCAGAAGGCAGATGGCAGAAGCTTACCCGCGCGCAATTTGATTATTTTATAGCGGCGCATCATCACCAACAGGCAGAATTCGACAATATCATCTTTAACGGGTCCTGGGTAGGGGGAAGCGAATTCTCTATCAAGAAGCTTGCCAAATCCGGCCTGCCCAGCCAAACACTATTTAGCATCCACCCCACCTTCGGGATTACCTGGCGCAGGAACGTGGTATTAGTAGACCCGAAAGAAATAAAGAAGGTACCAGTGGAGATCTATAGATGAATAAGCGCAGGGTTATAGTATATATTTCTGGGCCATACCGAGGAGACATAGAAGAGAATATCTGTAAGGCCCGCCAGATGTCCATTGAAATATGGAAGGCGGGGTATACCGTAATTTGTCCCCACCTCAATACTTTCCATTTTGAAAAAGACTGCACCCTTCCGGAAAAAGATTATATTATGGGAGACATAGAGATTTTACGCAGGGTAGATATAGTTTTTATGCTTGAGAATTGGCAGAAATCCGAAGGCGCAAACATTGAGCATGAAGAAGCATTTAGGCAGGGAATACCTATCGTATATAATTTAGAACATCTAGAGGCCTGGTATGCGGCAAAACCGACGGTCCCTATTTAAAAAGGGGATTAAGCATGATACTAAGAAGCTACAATGGTGCCTTTTGCCCTTTGAGGTCCTGCGCGATGTGGTGCAGGTCCTTATGCATGGCGCCAGGAAATATGCGCCGGATAACTGGAAGTATGTTAAGCCCAAAGAACGTTACTTTGATGCCTGCATGAGGCATTTAGATGCCTGGCAGGCAGGAGAGAGAAAGGACCCGGAAACGGGTCTTAACCCATTAGCGCATGCGATTTGCTGCCTTATCTTTCTTCTATGGCATGATAAAAATACTAAAGGTAGAAAATTAACAAAAATGTTAAGTTAATGTATTTTGGTTAATAAATTCCTTTAGAATGTTTCCCAAAGAGCGGCGCGAGGGTGTTCCTGCCACCCGTTGACCGCCGCTCCCCTCCATATAAAATACCCAATTATTAAAAATAAAGATTGACAAGTAATTCTATTTGTGGTAAATTCTACTTGTAGAATAACAAAGGAGGTAATATGGCTGGTCATTCAATCAGAATAACAGATCCCGCTTATGAAAATTTAGAGAAGTTAAGATACCAGGGCCGACTTAAATCTAAAAGGAAAATTTATAACCAAGAGATAATCGAATTTGCTTTGGATCAGATAAACCGATGTCCTACATGTATCAAGAAATTCCAAAAATGGGTTATAGACAATTCAAAGGTAACAAAAAAATAGGGTCAATGATTCATCCGGAGGAGAAAGGCAGAGTTTGATGGATTATTTAAAGGAATTCGAAAATTATTTACGGTATGAAAGACAACTCGCCGAGTCTTCTGCATGCCAATATTTAACGATGTTGGTTGAATTTAAGAAATTTTTGATGGCAGATTTAACCCGCCCCCAACAATTCAATATTGTTTCCAGGACTGATGTTTTAGAATTTTTATCCTATTTGCGTAATGATAAAAAGATAAATAATTCTACTATATCAAATTATATTGCGGCTTTAAGAAGCTATTATAAATGGGCCACCTATACCACAAAAAATGAAACCCTTACCCCGCTTTTACATTACTTAGTCAATATTGTCAGAATAAAAAAACCTCACGTAGTCCCCTTTGTCCCAACCTTAGAAGAAATAACGCGATTAAGAGATACCTTGAGGGCATACTTGGAATTAAGTTCTTATGATAAAATGCGGGCTACCTATAAAAAAATATTGACCGCCTATACAATGATTGAATTACTGATAACTACCGGTATGCGTTCCAATGAATTGCGTAATCTTCAATATAAAGACGTGGATCTCGAAAATAAAGTCATATTTATCAGCCATGGGAAGGGGGGTCATCAACGGTATAGCATATTTGGGGATGGTGCTGTCAATCTTTTCAAAGAATATTTTAAGATTTTCGAATTCCAACCCAACGACTATATTTTCCCCATTAAGCATCCGAAACATATAAATTCAATCGTAAAACGCTGGGCAGCCCGGGCCAAGATTAGCACGAAATTACATACCCATTCTTTTAGACATTTTTTTATTACTGAATCAGAAAATCGCGGAATTCCATTACAGATTATCGCGGATCAGGTAGGACATTTCAGCCTCAACTCAACAAAGCATTATACACATTTAAATATACAGAAAGTTAGGAATCACTATAATAATAAAGAAATTTAAAAATTAACTTGACAAATAATTTTTTTTAGGTACACTAAAAAGTACCACAAAAAAGGGTTCCAAATTCCCTCCCTATTCCTCGGTTACCAATCTAAATTGTTGATTTATCCAATAAAAAGAGTAAAATATGTTTCTGTGGGTTATGAGATAGCCATAAATAAGGCCTGGGAAGAATTACTTAAATTAAACCCGGAAGATCCTGCGTCGGTCAGATTCCTGGCTGATGAATATACTGTAGATTTTAAGGAGAAGAGGATAATCTCGTTGGCCTGTAACGCGCCGGCCAAAGATTTTACCGCTATCCTGATCCTGCATTATTTAGTCGTTAAATCCAAAGGCCTGCCGGAATTAACCGGAGAATGGGTAAGTTTTAAGGAATTATCAGGAGTAGAAGGTTATTATCCGGCTTTTAGAAAAAGGGCCATTGAGCCGATTATTAGAAAGTATGGGGCTCACCCCGGAGGCATACTTACAGTTTTAGAGCGGTTGCCGGCTAAAAGAGTGGACCAGGGCGATATAGGCATTGTTTTAGAGGCATTTACTGATGTGCCGGTAATGATAGAACTCTGGCGGCCGGATGATGAGTTTGGGCCGGAAGCCAACATGCTTTTTGATAAAAATATCAACAAAATTTTTTGTACGGAAGATATCGTAGTATTGGCAGGATTTTTAGCCAGCCAGTTATAATCGTAAAAAGGAGAATTGCATAAAATGAAAAAAATTATTTTTATTGCGGTTATGGTATTGTCTCTGGGGTTTATTCATTTGGTTATGGCTGATGAGCCGATTAAAATTTATAATACTGAAAACTGGGGCCTGGCCATACCCTTTGGCAAGACCTATGATTATACGAATATTTATGTCAAGAGGGTAGTTGATGGCGATACCATCCAACTTGAGACAGGCGAGAAGGTGCGGCTCATTGGTATAGATACCCCGGAGATGCATGAGTCAAATAAGCTCTATAAGGATAGCCAGAGGAGCGGGCAGGATACTGCCGCGATCCGGGAATCAGGCAGGCGCGCCTATGAATTTACTAAAAAGTTGGTAGAAGGTAAGCGTGTCAGCCTGGAATTTGATGTAGAAAAATACGATAAATACCAGCGGCTCTTGGCTTACGTATATTTAAAAGGAGACGGCACGTTTGTGAACGCGGAAATTATCAGTCAAGGGTATGCTTCTTTGATGACTATCCCGCCGAATGTAAAATACGCGGATTCATTTTTGAAATTATATCAGGAGGCGCGTCAAAATAAACGCGGCCTATGGAAATAGGAGGCAATTATGTTGAGATTTTTGACCGCAGGTGAGTCGCACGGGAAAGCATTAGTAGCGATTTTAGAGGGCATGCCCGCAGGGTTAAGGGTGGATGCCGCTAAGATAAATCAGGAATTAAAGCGCCGGCAGCAAGGAATCGGCCGGGGTAAGCGCATGCAGTTTGAAGATGATAAGGCCAGGATAATTTCCGGGTTAAGAAAAGGCCTGACTTTGGGCAGCCCCATTGCCCTATGTATTGAGAATAAAGATTTCAGTATTGAGAAATTACCTGCTGTAACTTGTCCGCGCCCGGGGCATGCGGATTTAGCTGGATTATTAAAGTATGGCTTTCTGGATGCGCGTAACGTATTGGAGCGGGCCTCGGCAAGAGAGACTGCCAGCCGCGTCGGCATCGGCGCAATCTGCAAAATTTTCTTGCAGGAATTCAAAATAAAAATATCCAGCCGGGTCTTGTCTATTGCCGGCGTATCTACTCCATTAGAAATGAGAGAAAAGATTGACCAAGCCAAGGCTGATAAGGATACGGTAGGCGGCATTTTTGAAGTAGTAGCTAAAGGCCTGCCTTGCGGCTTGGGGAGTTATGTGCAGGCAGACAGGCGCTTAGATGGAAAACTCGCACAGGCCATTATGTCTATCCCGGGGATTAAAGGGGTAGAAATCGGCTTAGGCTTTCGGTCTGCTTACCTTTTTGGTTCCGAAGTCCATGATGCGATTTATTATAATAAGAACAAAGGTTATTTCCATAAGACCAATAATGCCGGCGGTATTGAAGGCGGTGTATCTAACGGTGAAGATATCGTGGCGTATGCCTGTATGAAACCCATCTCTACGTTATTAGAGCCTTTAGATTCAGTGAATATACTCACCAAAAAACCTGCCAAGGCCACTGTCCAACGTTCGGATATCTGCGCAGTTGAGTCTGCAGGCATAATTGCCGAGTCAGCACTGGCGTATGTGCTTGCTGATGCCTTCCTGGAAAAGTTCGGCAGCGACGCGCTGGGCGATATAAAAGACAGCTACCGGAATTATTTAAAAAGAATGCGTTAGAAAATATCACCTCCTGCGTCTATTAAGCTAAAAGGAGGTGATAGGAATGGTTGAGAACGGAATTCAGGTCAGCCGTATTTACCGGATAGACGGCGACGGCAAACTAAAGGCCTTTGTGGACGTAAGCATCGGCGATTTTATCGTTAAGGGCTTGCGTATCGTAGAAGGCCAAAAGGGGTTGTTTCTGGGTTTGCCGCAGGATAAATCCAAGGATGGTAAGTGGTATAACGCCTTTTATCCTACGACCAAAGAGGCGCGCCAGAACCTTACGGAAGTCGTCCTAGCTGCCTATCAGGAGTAGTTTGGCAAAAAAGCCCGCTATTTTTAGCTTAAATAGCGGGCTTTTATAGTTTGACACATTCGGCTTAGAAGCTTATAATGATAAGTCACCTAAGCGTCAATCCCGCGAATAGGGTATTTTGGAGTGATTGACAGCGCTTTAACTATATGATAGAATTACGGATATGAATAATATCTATTTGGTAGGATTTATGGGCACAGGCAAAACCACTATAGGCAGACAACTCGCCAAAAAAAAGAAGTGGCAGTTTGTGGATTTGGATGATTTAATCGAACTAAAGGAGAAAAAGACCATTTCTGCTATCTTCGCTCAAGATGGCGAGCCTTACTTTCGCAAGGTAGAGAAGAAAGTCTTGCAGGCAGTAGCCAAAGAAAAGAAATTTGTCGTAGCTTGCGGCGGCGGGGTAGTTTTGGATAAGGATAATATTAAAGTGATGAAGAAAGCAGGGTTAATTATTTGCCTTTCGGCTTTGCCTGAAGTGATTTTGAAAAGGACCTCCAGCTATCGCCACCGGCCCTTATTGAATGTGGCTAATCCCAAAAGACAAATAGAGCTATTACTTAAACTGCGCGCCCCTTATTATGCCCAAGCGCATAAAACCATTGATACTTCTAAGCTATCCATAAAAGAAGTAGCGGATAAGATCCTAAAATTAACGACTTAAGAAAAATGACCAAGATAGAAGCGTTAGTAGGTTTGAATATGTTTTGCGGCATCGGCACTATCCGCCTGCATAAACTGCTTGAACTTTTTGGCACGCCGGAGAATATCCTCAAAGCCCGCTGCCAAGAATTAACGCAGGTTTTTGGCATCGGAGAAAACATCGCCCAGAAAATTACTTCTCTTAAGAAAGAAGACATAGATAAAGAATTCAGCCTGGCAGAGAAATTAGGTTTAAAGATTCTCACGCAGGAAGACGCGGATTATCCGCAGGGCTTAAAACATATCCCTGACCCGCCGATTGTGCTTTATGTAAAGGGAGAGATAAAAAAAGAAGATGCGCAGGGTATTGCCGTCGTTGGTTCGCGCCGGGCTTCTTTTTACGGACTGGCTTCAGCAGAGCGGTTTTCCGCGGATTTAGCCAATGAAGGTTTTACTATTATTTCCGGCCTGGCGCGCGGCATAGATACCTGTGCCCATAAAGGCGCCTTGAAAGCCGGCGGCCGCACTATTGCGGTAATGGGCAGCGGTTTCCGGCATATTTATCCTGCGGAGAATAAAAAATTAGCGGAAGCGATTGCGCAAAACGGGGCGGTCATATCTGAATTTCCCGTAAATACCCGGCCCTTGTCGCAAAACTTTCCCTGCCGTAACCGCGTGATCAGCGGCCTGTCTTTGGGGGTCCTGGTAGTAGAGGCAGCCAGAAATAGCGGCGCCTTGATTACCGCTGATTTTGCCTTAGAACAGGGCAGGGATGTTTTTGCACTTCCCGGAAAAGTAGACTCGGATAATTCTTTCGGCACCAATGAATTAATCAAGCAGGGCGCGAAATTAGTCTCCTGTGTTGAGGATATCAGCGAAGAATTTAATTCCAGCCAGGATATAGAATTAAAAAAATCAAAATCCCAAGAGCCGCCGGATGTATCTACGTTAAAAAAAATATCTTTAGCTGAAGACGAATCCCTCTTATATAACTTGCTCTCCGAGCAGCCCGCTTCTTTAGATGAAATTGTCGAGAGGTCTAATATTGATATTCCCAGGATATCCGGCCTGCTCTTAAAATTAAGCATGCGCAGGTTAATCAAGGAACTGCCTGGAAAACAATTTGTCAAAACCGCCACCTAAATATGAAAAAGAAAGATTCCCTGGTTATCGTAGAATCACCCACCAAGGCAAAGACCCTCGCCCGGATTCTGGGGGATAAATTTTCAGTCGTGCCGTCTATGGGCCATCTCATTGACCTACCTAAAACAAAATTAGGGGTGGATGTGGAAAAAGATTTTACGCCTTCTTATGTGGTCATCAGCGGCAGGCAAAAAGTAGTCTCCGCATTAAAAAAAGAAGCCAAAGAAAAAAGCCATATCTATGTGGCTACTGACCCTGACCGCGAAGGCGAGGCCATCGGCTGGTTCATCAAAGACCGGTTCCTGAAGAATAAAAAGGTCCAGCGCGTAGTTTTTCATGAGATTACCCCTTCGGCGATAAAAGAGGCCTTTGCCCACCCACACGATTTTGATTTGCAGATGATTGAAGCCCAGGCCGGCCGCAGGATACTGGACAGGATAGTGGGTTATTTTTTAAGCCCCTTGCTCTGGAAGAAGATTGCCCGCGGCCTAAGCGCAGGCCGGGTGCAGTCAGTAGCTTTAAGGTTGGTCATAGAAAGGGAGCGACAGATTAATAATTTTCTCCCCCAGGAATACTGGGAGATTGAAGCAGAGCTGAAGAAAAAAACAGAGAGCCGTTATTTTATCGCCAAGCTGAGCAAGATAGAAGAGAAGAAAGCAGAAATAAAAAATAAAGAAGAGGCGGATAGCCTTCTTGCCGATATAAAAGAAAAAACTTTTCAGGTGTTGGACATAAAGAAGGCCGAGAAGAAGCGTTATCCTGCCGCACCCTTTATCACCAGCACCCTGCAGCAGGAGGCATTCAACAAATTAAGATTTAATGCCAACCGCACCATGATTATTGCCCAGCAACTCTATGAGGGTATTGATATAGGAGAATCTACGCCCGTAGGCCTGATCACCTATATGCGCACTGATTCTACGCACGTCGCAACCGAGGCCATTCAAGCAGCAAGAAAATACATCCTCAAAAAATTCGGGAAAGAATATTTGCCTAAGATACCCAATGTTTATAAAGTTAAAAAACATGCCCAAGAGGCGCATGAGGCCATCCGGCCGACCCTGCTTTCCCGTCAGCCCCAGGACCTGAAAGGTTTCTTAAGCCCGGAGCAATACAAATTATACGAGCTGATCTATTGCCGTTTTGTTGCCAGCCAAATGGTCCCCGCGCGTTACTTAGTCACTACGGTGGATATACAGGCAGAGAAATATCTCTTTACGGCCTCCGGAACGGACTTAGTCTTTGACGGGTTTACCGTTGTTTACAACAAGGACGCAGAAGAGGAGGACGAAGACAAGGCAAAAAATATTATCCCGGCTTTAGAAAAGGGTGAAACATTAGATTTATTAAAATTGATACCTTCACAGCACTTTACCAAGCCGCCGCCAAGATTCTCCGATAGCTCTCTGGTGAAAATATTAGAAGAAGAAGGCATCGGCAGGCCTTCTACCTATGCGCCGATAGTCTCTACACTCATCTACCGCGATTACATCCGCAGGATTAAAGGCTATTTTCATCCTACCGAACTGGGGTTTAAAGTATGCGATTTATTAGTAGAATATTTCCCTAAGGTGATGGACGTTAAATTCACCGCCTTCCTGGAGGAAGAACTTGATGAGATCGAGGAAGGGAAAGTAAATAAAATAAAAGTATTGCAGGATTTTTATGGCCCTTTCCGGGTGAGCCTGGATTTTGCGCAGGCCAATATCAAAAAAGAAGTAATTACGACGGATGAGATCTGCGATAAATGCGGCAAACCTATGGTTATCAAATGGGGGCGCCGGGGGAAATTCTTAAGCTGCTCGGATTATCCTACGTGCAAAAATTCTAAATCTATTACTACGGGTGTTGCATGCCCGCAGGAAGGATGCGGCGGAGAGCTTATCGAGCGCCGCTCCAGAAGAGGGGTATTTTATGGCTGCACCAATTATCCTAAGTGCACATTTACCTCTCGCACCCTACCACAGGCATAAAATTTAAGCTAATGCTGCGTTACATCGAAAAATTCATCAGGTATCTGGAGATTGAGAAGAACTATTCAAAATACACCGTCTCTAATTATCAACTGGACCTGGAAGAATTCAGGAATTTTTTAGGCGGGTTGGAGCCGGAAAAAATTGATTACCTGGTTTTAAGAAAATACCTGGCGGCGATGAAGGAAAGGAACCTTAAGGCCAGGACCGTCAGCCGCCACCTCTCTACCTTAAGGTCTTTCTTTAAATTTTTAGTCCGCGAAGGTTACCTGAAAAATAACCCTATCATCGGCCTCTCTAGCCCCAAGCAGGAGAAGCACCTGCCTTTATTCCTGACTGAAGAAGAGGTCAGGGGGCTGATTTCCGCAGTGGTGCCGAAAGATGAACGGGGCCTGCGTGATCTGGCGGTGCTTGAGACATTTTATTCTACGGGCATCCGGGTCAGCGAACTGGCGGGTTTAGGCCTTAAGGATATAGATTTTATCGGAGGAGTCATTAAGGTGATGGGTAAGGGCAAAAAAGAACGCATCGTGCCTATCGGAGATATTGCCATATCCTCTATCCGGGCTTATCTGGAAAAAAGAAAAAAACAGGAAGAGGCGCTATTTTTAAACAAAAGCGGCAAGCGCATCACTGACCGGGGCATCAGAAATATCGTCGGCAAATACATCCGCTTGGCGAGCATAAGGAAAGGTGTCTCTTGTCATACATTAAGGCATTCTTTTGCCACCCATCTTTTAAACCGCGGAGCAGACTTAAGGAGCGTCCAGGAACTCCTGGGGCATGTAAATCTTTCTACCACGCAAATATACACTCATCTTACCACCGAAAGATTGAAGAGCGTATATGATAAGGCACACCCTAGAGCCTGATTTAGCTGTAAGCCGTAAGTTGTAAGGCATAAGTTATGTTTATATTTTATGATCTGATATTTCTGGTCTTCGCGCTTATTTATCTACCCGTATATTTATTCAGGAGGAAATTCCATCCGGGTTTTTCGATGCGCCTGGGGATATTGCCTAAGGCCTTAGAATTCAACCGGCCTATCTGGATCCACGCCGTAAGCGTAGGCGAAGTAATGGTTGTGCAAAAACTCATCGCTGGCTTAAAGGCCGCCTATCCGGATAAAAAAATCCTTATTTCTACAGTCACCCCTACCGGGAATAGGATTGCCAGAGGTATTGCCGCAGGCGATGATGCGGTAATTTATCTTCCCCTGGACTTGAGTTTTATTGTCAGGCACGTGGTAGAGAAGATTAATCCATCTCTATTTATCATGGCAGAAACCGAAATCTGGCCGAATTTAATTTCGTATCTGGCCCAAAAGAAGATACCCGTTCTTTTGGTAAACGGCAGGATTTCAGACCGTTCTTTCCGGGGGTATCTGGGGATAAAATTTTTACTAAAACCCCTCTTAAATAAAATTAGCCTTTTTTGCGTGCAGACTAAGACCGATGCCCAGAGGCTTATGCGTTTGGGAGTCCTGGAAAGCAGGATACAGATAGCCGGGAATATGAAATTCGATATCCTGGATTACGCAGATACCACGAAAGATTACCCTGATTATAAGTTGAAGTTAGGCCTGGGGCCTGAAGAAAAACTCCTGGTAGCAGGTTCAACCCACCCTGGCGAAGAAGAGATTATTTTAGCTATCTACAGAAGACTGCTTAGCGAATTCCCTCGGCTGAAGTTATTAATTGCGCCCCGCCATCCGGAGAGGGCAGCGCAAATAGAAAAATTGGTTATCAGGCATAATCTTAAACCCATAAAGATTTTGCAATTAAACCCAACACCTAACACCAATAACCTAAAACCCGTATTTATTTTAAACACTATCGGCCAACTGTTAAATTTTTATAACATCGCGGATATAGTTTTTGTAGGCGGCAGCCTCATCAGGAAAGGCGGGCATAATATCTTGGAACCCGCGGCTTTAAGCAAGCCCGTTATCTTCGGCCCGTATATGTTTAATTTCCGCGATATCTCCGGTTTATTCCTGGAGAATAAAGCCGCCCTTTTGGCCCGCGATAAAGAAGAATTGGAGCTTTACATAAAAGATTTGCTTAATAATCCGGCCAAGGGAATTGGGCTAAGCCAGCGCGCCAAGTCGCTCATTTTGCAAAATCAGGGCGCCACCGCCAGGAATCTGGAATATATAAGTAATTATCTTTCTAAAAAAAAGGAGGATTGAACTGATGGCTAATCTTTCTAAAAAAATCATTTTCAACCTATTTATTCTAACCACCCTCTTAATATCTCCATTCCTTTTGCGCGCAGAAGAAAAGGAAGAAGCAAAAGATTGTTTCTCCCAGGAGCTGGAGGCTTCTGTGAAATATGATGCCCGCAGCGACGCCAAAACTCAAGCAGGGTCAGTAGGTATTATAAAGGCCGATTATTTATATAAATATGATTTCAAGGCGTTCGGTAAATTGCCGGTGGGGTTATCTTTGTATAACCGGTATACCGGTATAGATAGCACGGTTTCAAATGTGCACTTGCCTGCGCGCCTGATAGAATTAGCTACCTCAATAGAGACAACGCTGCCATTCTTTAAATTTAATAATACTTATTTCCGGATAGGCGTATCGCCTTCTTTCTATTCGGACAAGTGGAATTTCCCTGCCTCCAGTTTTAAAATCCCCAGTTATTATTATGCTATTTACTGCCCGAATCCCAAATGGACTTTTCTATTCGGAGTATATGTTTTTCCCGATACTCAGAATCCGGTCCTGCCGATCCCCGGGGTTATCTATAAACCTAATGAGCGGCTCACCTTTTATCTGGCGCCCCGTCGGCCGAACATTGAATATGCGTTGACCAAAAAAATAAGCGTATTCTGGGAAGGAAGTTTTTTCGTCGATAACGAATACGAAGTAAAATTCGACGATACCCGCAATGCGGTTTTACGTTTTTATGAGACATATACCGGCGGAGGCATAAAATACAAACCTAACAAATTTATCCAGGCCTCTCTTTCCGTAGGAGGAAACTTTTGGCGCCGCTTTACCTACGATGATAGCCTGGGTAAGGTCAATATGAAAAACAGCGTATATACCCAATTAAGGGTCACCATAGCCCAATAGAGATGACAGCGAGCAAAAATATAAAAATAGTTTTAGCCGTGCCGGATTTAAAATTAAGGGAGATATTGCTCTATCTCTTAAGGTCCTGGGATTATGCCGTAGCAGTGCTTGAGGAAGAAGGGGAGGACGTAGTAGAATATCTTAAAAAGGAAAACCCCAGCCTGATTATTATCGACGCATCTTTTAGGGGTAAAAATGGCCTTGAGGCCTGCAAAAAGATAAAAGGCGATTTCCTTACTTCTTATATACCGACGATTGTTTTGATAGATAAGAAACAGTTAAGGCGCGACCTGCTCAGTATCGAAGAGGGAGTGGATGACTATTTAATCAAGCCTCCTGACCCTATTGACCTTGAGATCAGGATAGTCTTGGCTTTACGCAGCGCCGCCCACAATTTTAATGCCAATGCCCTGACCCGGCTGCCGGGGAATAAGCTTATTGAAAAGCAGCTATTGGAGAAGCTGGAATCCGGCAATCCTTTTTCTTTTCATTACATCGATATTGATAATTTTAAGCCCTATAATGACAAGTACGGTTATATCAAAGGTAATGACGTGATTAAGCAGACGGCCAGGATTATCTCTAAAAACGTAAAGTCGCACGGAGGTGATAAGGATTTTGTGGGGCACATCGGCGGAGACGACTTTGTGGTTATCACTCATCCCCATAAGGCTGAGCTTATTGCCAAAGGCACCATCAGGGATTTTGATGACCTTGTTTCTGCATCTTATCCGGATGCGGATAAGAAAACAGGTTTTATTGTGGCCCAAGACAGGAGCGGAAAGGTTAGCAATATCCCCTTGATGAGTTTGTCCGTAGCCATTGTGAATAATACGCTGGGTAAGATATCCAACCTCCTGGAATTGATGGACGTAACTACAGAACTTAAAGGATATCTTAAAAGGCTGCCCGGCAGTAATTTTATGGTAAATAGAAGATTTATAGACGCAGGGATTAGCAACAGAAAAAATAAATACTAGGTAGGGACGGTTCTCAACTCAACCGAGAACTGTCCCCTGTGGGGACATTTTTAACCGTAATTGAGAACCGTCCCTAAATAAGGAGGCAGTATGGACCTGAAGGTAATCCTGGCCGCATTCACCGCGGTATTCTTTGCGGAATTAGCGGATAAAACGCAGTTAGTAGGGATAACCATAGCGGCGAAATCCGCGAGGCCTCTTTCAGTATGGCTGGGTTCGGTATCCGCCTACATCATCGTGACTGCATTCTCGGTTTTGGCGGGAGCGCTCCTGGCAAAATTTATCAGACCGGAATTAATGAGGTATATCGGTGCAACCTTATTTATAGCCATAGGCATTTTGATGTTCTTAGGAAAGATCTGATTTAAGAAAGGATGAGTTTTAAATGTTTAAAGACAGCCGCAGGTTCCAGAGGTTAGCTTTAAATACGCAGATTAAGTTTAAGCAGTATAGCGATTACGATAGAAAAATATATCTGGAAGATAAGGAAAAAGAAGCAGTAGCCATTGATATCAGCGAAGGGGGTTTAGGTATTCAGACCAAAACTTTTATCGCGGCAAAAACATACCTGGAGATCTGGATAAGCCTCTCCGGTTTAAATCAGATTGGTGAGGTTGTATTTTACGGCCCGATAAAAGTCACAGGGAAAGTGCGCTGGGTCGTGCCCTGGGACGATAACACCTTCCGTATGGGCGTATCTTTTCTGGACATGCAGGAAGAAGATAGGAAGGCCCTATCCGGTTTTCTCAATTCGCATACAGGAATTCAGGAAAAAATAATCCACCAAAAGGATATATCCTCAGGCACAGTTTTAGGCGATAAGAGAGAATCTGATTCGGCACAATCGCAAGGTCGAGAATATGTTGTCTTATCTTTATAATCTGGCCACAGATAAATCTAAAGGAGGGTTTTCCTGCCCCTTGAAATTATTTCTTTATTTTATTTCAATTACATATGGTTTAGCGTTGAGTTTATTGATTTTTGTTTATCGCCTTAAGCCCTGCCGTTTAAAGTGCAGGGTTATCAGCGTCGGTAATATTACTTTAGGCGGTACAGGAAAGACTTCTCTGGTTGCCTTAATCGCGCGGTATTTAAAAAGCAAAGGGCACAAGGTAGCAATTTTAAGCCGCGGCTATAAAAGAAAAATTACCAATTGCCGATTGCCGATTACCGATTACGAGAATTTAGGTGACGAACCTTATATGCTGAAAATGAATCTGAAAGATGTACCGGTAATAGTGGATGCGGACAGGATCCGTAGCGCTAAAAAGGCAATCCGGGATTATGGCGTAGACACGGTTATCCTGGATGATGGGTTTCAGCAGTGGCGGATAAAGAAGGATTTGGAGATCGTGGCTATTGATGCTACCTGCCCTTTCGGCAATCGTAACCTCATCCCGCGGGGAATCCTGCGCGAGCCGCTTTCTTCGTTAAGGCGCGCGGATGTTTTTTTCCTGACTAAAACCAATTTTGGCACGGCCAACAACAAGATAAAAGATTTTTTATCCGGGATTAATCCCCGGGCGCTGATTATAGAATCCATACATCAACCGGTGGATTTTTATAAGACAGGCACCCATGAAGCAATAGGCGCTGATGCATTGCAGGGAAAGAGAATAGCTCTGTTTTCGGGGATAGGTGATCCGGATTCCTTCGAGAACCTGGTTAAGGGTATGGGTATGGAAGTGGGCTTGGTTTTTAAATTTCGCGACCACCACAATTATACACAGCAGGACATAGACAATATCATCAAGAGCGCTCAGGATAAAAACATCGATACTATTATTACTACCGAAAAAGACGCAGTCAGGCTTTACAGCTTACAGCTTACAGCTTACAGCTTACAGCTTATTGTATTATGTATCAAACTAAAAATTATTAAAGATGAAGAGAGATTCTATAATAGATTACTGGGGCTGTATTCTTCTTAAGCTTATAGGCGCGCTGCTGAGACACTTGCCTTTATGCGTCAGCTTCTTCCTTGGGGCAAGATTAGGCGAATTATTTTATTATTTAGACGCTAAACATAGGAAGACCGCCTACGCCAATATTAAGACTGCGTTTGGCGCCAAGCTATCGCCGGCAGAATTACATAAGCTGGCCAAAGATTCTTACCGGTCATTCGGCCAGAACCTGATTGAGATACTGCTTATCCCTTTAATAGATAAGGCCTATATTGATAAATATATCACTTTTGAAGGCAGGCAGAATATAACCGCGGGTTTTCATAAAGGCAAGGGTGTTATCCTTGTAGCAGTGCATGAAGGCAGTTGGGAGCTCTCCAGCGCCCTCTGCGCGTATCTGGGTTTTCCTTTTAATTTATTTATCCGGCAGCAAAATTATCCCCGTTTAAATAACTTGCTCAATTCATACCGCAGCCAGAAGGGCTGCCGGCTTATCCAGAAGGGGAATGAGATACGGGAACTGATCCGGCTGCTTAAGAATAACGAAGCTGTGGGTATGACCGTGGACCAGGGAGGGAAGACAGGCACACCGGTTGAGTTTTTCGGTAAGTCTGCCTCTATGTCCACAGGCGCGCTAAAGTTGGCTTTAAGATACAACGCCAGTATTATTACGGCTTTTTATACCCGGGTGAAAGGCCCTTATGTGAAAGTTTTTCTTGATGGCCCGGTTGAGATTGAGAAGACCCGCGATTCAGAAAAAGATATCCGCGATAATTTACAGAGAGTGATTAATATATTTGAAAGATATATCCTGGAGCATCCTAAGGAATACCTCTGGTTTTATAAGGTCTGGAAATATTCACGGGAGCGCGATATCCTCATTCTCAGCGACGGTAAGGCAGGGCACCTGCGCCAATCCCAGGCCATTGCCGGGATGCTTATGGGCCATCTGAAAAATAAAGCTATCAGCGCAAATATTATTACCTTAGAGCCGGAATTTAAAAATAAATTTTCCCGGTATGCCCTTACCATATGCGCTTCTATGACGGGTAAATACTGTTACCAGGGCAATCTCTTTTTAAGGGTATTCCTTAAGGGAGCTAATTATAAATCTTTGATAGGTATTAAGCCTGATATCGTCATCTCCTGCGGTTCATCGGTTGCGCCGGTTAATTACCTTTTGGCAAAAGAAAACTTAGCCAGGTCAGTGGCGATTATGCGGCCATCTATTTTGAGTACGAGAAAATTTGACCTGGTAGTAATGAGCCAGCACGACCGGCCAGCCAAAAGAAAGAATATCGCGGCAGTCAGGGGCGCGTTAAATAGCATCAACGCGGATTTTCTTAGAGAGCAGGGGATTAATTTAAGTGAACAGGTGAAAACGGATAAAGAATTGGTCTTGGGGTTGTTGATAGGCGGCGACAACAAGTCCTTTCGTTTAAGCAGGGACTTAATAAAGAAGATAGCAACTCAGCTTAAGGCAATTTTAGAAAAACTGGATGCGCAGATCTTGATTACTACTTCCCGCAGGACGCCGCAGGAAATCGAACAATTATTAAAGGATGAATTCGGCGCTTATCCTCGCTGTAAACTCCTGATTATCGCGAATGAAAAAAATATCCCTCATGCCGTAGCCGGAATTTTGGCCTTGAGTAAAATAGTCATTACTTCCCCGGAGAGTATCTCCATGATTTCCGAGGCAGCCAGCGGCCAAAAATACGTATTGGTTTTTCAAGCGCCGGGATTAGGCAGGAGGCATAAGCGATTCCTGAAACATCTTGCGCAGGATAAATATCTATATTTAACCGGCACAGGCGCCTTGAGTAAAAAGGTTGAAGAGGTCTGGATGAGTAAGCCCCGAATCAATACTTTAGAAGATAACCTTTTAATTAATGAGGCATTGAAGAAGATAGCCTAAGAGATGAATATCCTTCAGATTTTACCCGAACTTAATGTGGGAGGAGTAGAGACCGGCACGCTTGACCTGGCGAAGGCACTCGTCGGGATGGGCCATAAGATAGTGGTGGTTTCAAACGGCGGAGAGCTGGTCAGGACGCTTGAGTCCTTCGGCGCCACACATTATCAGTTACCCGTGCATAAGAAATCCTTATTCACCATGGTAAAGATGGTTTCCAGGTTAGCTGAGATTATCCGCAGGGAACAGATCGATATCGTGCATGCGCGTTCGCGCGTCCCTGCCTGGATTGCCTATTTTGCCTGCCGCCGTACCAATAGGGTATTTATTACTACCTGCCACGGTTATTATAAAAAGCACCCCTTTAGTTATGTCATGGGCTGGAGCAAAAGAGTTATTGTCTTGAGTAATGTGATTGCCCGGCATATGATTGAGGATTTTGACACGCCCCATGAGCGTTTAAGATTAATACCGCGTAGCGTAGATCTGGAGAGGTTCAGGTATGTGAGCCCGGATAAAAAAAGAAGAGAAGAATTTAATATAGGTATAATAGGCAGGATCACTCCCATAAAAGGCCATTTGCATTTTATTAAGGCCATGGCTAGGGCCGCCCGCGTT
Organism: Candidatus Omnitrophota bacterium; assembly: GCA_028717245.1. Lineage (NCBI taxonomy): Bacteria > Pseudomonadati > Candidatus Omnitrophota > Candidatus Omnitrophota bacterium. Next base: position 126,070 of record JAQUOD010000004.1, on the reverse strand, counting down.
ATCCCGCGTTTAAAAATATGGATTATAGGCGAGGCGCCTGCCTCAAAAGAGGCCTATAAAGAACAGGTACAGGTATTAATCAAGAGGCTGGGGCTTTGGCATTGCACCCAATTTTTAGGTACCCAAAGGGATATCCCGGCAATAATGGCAAATCTGGACCTTCTGGTATTGCCTACTACGGCCCACGAGGCATTCGGCAGGGTGATTATAGAAGCGCAGGCCTGCGGCGTTCCGGTAATCGCCAGCCGCGTAGGCGGCGTAATCGATATTATCGATAACCATAAAACCGGGCTGCTTGTTCCCCCGGCTGACCCCCAAGCCATTGCTGACGCTGCCATCAGTATATTTAAAGATAAAGAATTAAGCCGCACCCTGGCTGAGAATGCCTATCAAAAGGTAAAAGAATTTTATAATATCGGGTTAATGGTGAAGAAGACGTTAGATGTTTATCAGGAGGCCTTAAGCAGTTACAAAATCCTGATTATTAAATTCAGCTCCTTAGGCGATATTATTCTCTCTACCGCGGCCTTAAGGGCAATAAGAGAGAAGTTTTCCTCCGGATATAAAATCAGCTTTCTTGTGGGCGGGGAATCAAAGGATGCGCTTTTAAACTGTCCGTATATAGATGAGCTTCTCTTAAGCGATTTTAAAAATAAAGGTAAGGGCATAGCCGGCCTGTGGAAATTATCCGCGCACTTGCGAAAGAAAAATTTTGACATCATCATTGATTTGCAGAATAACCGTAAGAGCCACCTTTTAGCTTTTTTAAGCCTGGCCTTAAATCGTTACGGGTATGACAATAAAAAATTCGGTTTCCTGCTGAACCACCGCATAAAAGATGAAAAGCCCGCGATAGACCCCGTAACCCATCAATTCCGGATTTTAAAGATGCTGGATATAAATTTAGAAGATCCGCGGTTGGAGCTGTGGCCAACGGCGCAGGATGAAGATTATGTGGATGAATTCCTGAAATCCCAGTGGTTAAGCGCCAAGCAGCTGCTTATCGGCATAAATATCAGCGCCAGCTCCAGGTGGATAACTAAAAACTGGCCGTTGGAGCATATAATAAAACTCTGCGTAGAGTTAGCACGCCGGGATATGCGGGTGGTGGTTACGGGCACGGAAAAAGATTTAAACCAGGCCAATATGCTCATGAATGCCTTAAAGAATATAAAAATAATCAATGCCTGCGCTAAGACTACGGTTAATCAGCTGGCCTGTTTAATAAAAAAATGCGCGGCCTTTATTTCTTTCGATTCAGCGCCGTTGCATGTGGCTGCCAGCCAAGGCGTCCCCTTTGTCGCTCTCTTCGGCCCGACTGACCCCAAGCGCCATCTGCCGCCGTCGGGAAAATGCATAGTGATAAAAAAAGACCTGCCTTGCGAGCCTTGTTATAAATCAAAGTGTAAAACCGGAAAATGCATGGGGTTGATAAAGCCGCAAGAGGTATTGGAGGCGATTGATAAGTTATTAAAAAGAGAATAGCGTAATGGCCAATTACCAATTTCCAATGTCAAATAAATTACCAATGTCCAATTCTACAATTGGTAATTGAATAATTGGGAATTAATTGGGATTTGGCAATTGGATAATTGGACATTTAGCTCCATATTTTAAAATATGAACATTCTTTATCTTACAAATCATCTCAACATCGGCGGAATAAGCAGTTATACCCTGACCTTAGCCGCGGGCCTTAAGCGCAGGGGTCACAATGTGTTTGTGGCCTCAAGCGGCGGAGAACTTATTCCGGATCTTACCTCTTGTGGCATAACCCATTTGGCCTTACCCATAAAAACAAAATCAGAGATAAGCTATAAAGTTTTCATCAGCAAATTTAAACTCTCCAGATTTATCAAAGAGAAAAAAATCGATATCCTTCATGCCAATACCCGCGTGACCCAGGTTTTAAGTTGGTTCATCCAGCGTTCTTTAGGGGTGCCTTATGTTTCTACCTGCCACGGCTTTTTTAAGAGGAGGATCTTCCGTAGGATTTTTCCCTGTTGGGGTGATATGGTTATTGCCATCAGTGAGTCCGTAAAGGAACACCTGATAAAGGATTTTGGCGTGGCAGAGGCTAAGATAAGGGTTATCCATAACGGTATAGATGTAAAAAAGTTCCAAATCCTAGATAAAGGATCCAGAATTGAAACAAAAAGAAAACTCGGGTTGGGCGATGGGCCGGTAATAGGGATAGTGGCCAGGCTCTCTGAAGAAAAAGGGCATGCCTATCTTATTGAAGCCATGCAGGCAGTGATCGCTGAGATTACGGATGCGCAATTGCTTATCGTCGGGGACGGCAGGATGAAAGAAAAATTAATAAATTTAACCAAATCGCTCGGCCTGAAGAAAAACATATTTTTCTTCCCTTCGGTTACGGATACGCGGGGGGTATTATCTGCCATGGATTTATTTGTTTTACCCTCTACGAAAGAAGGGCTGGGCCTTGCGCTGATGGAGGCGATGGCTTCAGGCTTAAGCGTAATCGGTTCGGATATAGGCGGCATAAAAAGTTTGATTCAGGATGGCTATAGCGGTTTATTAACCAGGCCGGCAAATACGCAGGATTTATCTTGCGCAATATTAGAACTGCTAAGGCATCCTGATAAAACAGCGTCTTTTAGCAGCCACGCCAGGGTTTTTATAGAGCAGAACTTTTCCCAGGAAAAAATGGCTTTAGAAACGGAAAAGGTATATTTAAAATGCCTAGGTATAAAAGAGTAGTAATTATTGTTTTGGGTCTAATCTTTGCCTTGATTATTTCAGGAGCTGTTTTTATCCGGCAACACTATGTTGTTCCCATATTGATGTATCACTCGGTCGCTCCTGAGGCGAACCCGGAAAACCGAATCTGCGTATCCGCACAAACTTTCCAGCGCCAGATGCGCTTTTTAAAGAGCCGGCACTATCATGTTTTACCTTTAGAAGAAATTGCCGCTCTGATTAAAGAGAAGAAGAGGCTCCCTCCAAGGACCGTGGCTATAACCTTTGATGACGGCTATAAGGATACTTATCTCTATGCCTTTCCGGTATTAAGAAAATATAATTTTCCGGCTACTATGTTTATCATCATTAATGAGGTAGGCAGGATGCAGGATGACAGGTTAAGCTGGGAGCAGATTAAGATTATGCAGGATTCAGGGCTCATCAATTTTGGCAGCCATGCTCTTGGCCCTGGCCTTCTGGTAGAGATAAAATCGGATGGAGAGTTAAAAAGGGAAATATTTGACTCTAAGAAAATATTGGAGCAGAAGTTAGGCCGCCAGGTCCTCGCCTTTAGCTATCCCGAAGGCAGGTTTAATGATAAAATAAAAGAGCTGGTTGCCGAGGCAGGGTATAAGTTTGCCGTGGTCACTAACCCGGGCAAGGACTCTGCCGATGACGATATCTTTGCTTTAAAGAGGCTAAGGATATCCGAGAATTGCCGTAACCTCTTTGTTTTTTGGGTTGAGACTTCGGGTTTTTATAATTTTATGCGGGAGCACAGGCATAGATAATGAAGGATAAATACAGAAGGATATTGATTTTTAACGTAAACTGGGTAGGCGATGTTTTGTTTTCTACGGCTACCATCAGGAATATCCGCAGGAACTTCCCGGATAGTTTTATCGCCTGTGTAATCCCCAGCCGCTGTTACCCTGTCTTAAAAGGTAACCCCCATCTGGATGAAATCATAATTTTCGACGAGAAGGACAGGCACAGGGGGGTCCTGGCGCAATTTAATTTTGTGAAGATACTCAAAGAGAAGAGATTCGATACGGCATTTTTATTGCACCGTTCATTTACCCGTGCCCTAATCTGCCGCTTGGCAGGTATCGGTTATATATTAGGCTACTATACGAAAAAACGCGGTTTTCTCCTGAGTAAAAAAATTATAGCGCCTGAAAAAGATACCTTACACCGTATAGATTATTACCTCAGCCTCATTGAAAAATCCGGTTTAACGGTAGAGGACAGGTACACGGAGTTTTTCGTCTCCGATGAAGACAGCAAATTCGTAGAAGAATTTTTAGATAAACATTCCCTTGGTAAGGGCGGATTTTTGATAGCTATCAATCCGGGCGCGAATTGGCTGCTCAAGCGCTGGCCCAAAGAATACTGGGCGAGGTTAGCTGATAGGTTAATCGCCGAATTAGGCGCTAGTGTCATAATTACCGGCGCCCCCCAGGATTTATCCCTGGCTTCAAGTATTAAGGCATTGATGCAAGAGAAGCCTGTTATAGCAAGCGGCGCATTAAATCTTAAACAATTGGGCGCACTATTTAAGAGACTGGATTTATTTATTAGCGCGGATACCGGGCCTTTGCATATTGCTAATAGCGTCGGCACAAAAAGAATTATCGCCTTATTCGGGCCGACCTCGCCTGAAATAACCGGGCCGTTTCCTTTATATAACGCGACTGTTATATTTAAAGACATAGGCTGCAAGATTCCCTGTTATAATGTGCGCTGTCAAGATAACCGTTGTATGAAGGCAATAACACCCGAAGAGGCAATAGAGAAAGTAAAAGGCCTTAAGCCCTAAGTTTTAAGCTTACAGCTTACTAAGTATATCATGATAAATAAGATTCTTTTTATTACCTTAAGCAACATCGGCGACTGCATATTGACCCTGCCGGTTTTAGATACCTTATTACAAGAGTTCCCCCAGGCTAAAATTACGGTCCTCTCTGGCCCGCGGCCAAAGGAGATATTTCAGGATAACCCCCGCATCCAAAAGCTGTTTATTTACGAGAAGCACTCTTCTCTGAGGGAGAAGATTAGCTTATTTAAAGAACTAAAAAAAATTAATTTCGACTTGGTCGTGGATTTACGTAACAGCTTGCTGGGGGTAGCGCTTACGGGAAGGAAAGAGGCGCTGCCGTCTTTGTCTATGCCCGGGCAGATCAGGCATATGAAGGACAAGCATTTGCGTCAGGTGTCAGGTGTCCCCGCCAAAAATATTGGCGGGTCCGCCAAGCATTTTGGCGGAAGGTGTCAGGTGTCAGGTAAAATAAAAGGGGATTCTTTATATATTAAACCCGAAGATGAAGAGTACATTAAAAATATATTGAGGAAAAATAATATCACTGCACAGGATAAAATAATTATAATTGCCCCGGGGGCAAGGAGCCATACTAAAAGGTGGGATAAGGAAAAATTCACAGAATTGATTCCTCATTTGATAAAGGAATTTGGGGTAAAAGTGGCCCTGGTAGGTGATAAAGACGATGCCTATATTACCAGATACATAACTGAAAATTGCCGATGTTCCGTCCTGGATTTAAGCGCCAAGACGACGCTGGGGCAGTTGGCTTGCCTGTTGAAGAAAGCGAAGGCCGTTATTACTAATGACAGCGCAGTATTGCATTTGGCAAGTTATCTTAATCTGCCTATTGTGGCTATTTTCGGGCCCACAAACGAAGCCAAGTATGGGCCCTGGTCGGAAATTTCCGCGGTAGTAAAGAAAGATATCTTTTGCCGGCCCTGCGAAAAGGCCCAATGCCGCTTCGGCACATTGAAATGCCTGCAATTGATAAAAGTAGAAGACGTATTGCGGCAGGTGAGGAATCTATTAGTCACAAGTCACAAGTCACAAGTCACAAGTCAAAAATATAAACGCATATTAATTGTGCGCACGGATAGAATCGGAGACGTACTTTTATCTACGCCGGCTATCAAGGCGCTGAGGGATAATTATCCCTCAGCTTATATAGCAATGATGGTTAATCCTTATGCCAAAGATATATTAGAGGGTAATCCCTATATAGACGAAGTAATCCTTTATGATAAGGACATAAAACATAAGAGCTGGCATAGGTCTTTAAGGTTTGCCTTGAATTTAAAGAAAAAAAAGTTTGATTTAGCCATAGTCCTTCATCCTGCTAATCGCGTACATCTGATAGCTTTTATTGCCGGCATACCCCAAAGGATCGGCTATAACCGTAAATTAGGGTTCTTGCTTACGGATAGGATAAAACACACTAAACAATCAGGCCAAAAGCACGAATCGGAATACATCCTGGATTTAGTCAGGTATTTAGGTATTGAGCCGAAAGATAAAAACCTGTTGATGCCCCTTAAGCCGGAATCGGAAAATTGGGCAGAAGAATTGCTCCGGCAGGAGGGAATAAAAAAGACGGATCAATTATTAGCCATTCATCCGGCGGCGAGTTGTCCGTCTAAGGTCTGGCCGAATGAAAGATTTTCTGAAGTTGCGGATAGATTAATCGCAAAATATGGGTTTAAGGTTTTAGTGGTAGCCGGGCCGAAAGATATAAAAATAGCCCAGGAGGTCATTAAAAAAATTAGCCATCCCGCAATCAATCTGGCAGGTAAGGCCTCGGTCAGCCAGTTGGCCAGTATTTTAAAGAGGTGCCGCTTATTTATTTCCAATGATTCAGGCCCGGTGCATATTGCCTCGGCATTAGGCACGCCGGTGATTTCTATTTTTGGAAGGAATCAGAAGGGTTTAAGCCCTTTGCGTTGGGGGCCGTTGGGTAAGAAGGATAAATTTTTGCATAAAGACGCAGGTTGTATAGAATGCCTGGCCCATAATTGCCTTAAGGGATTCGCCTGTTTAAAGGCGATTAGCGTAGATGATGTGGTGAACGCCACGGATGAAATTTTGAAAGAATAATTTTTAGGGTTTTCGCTTCCGCGCACTGAAAATCTTTGCCATATAATCAAATGAATCTGTCAATTTTCTCGCTCAAGTCGGTTTTGCCCTATCGGGCACGCCAAAGGTCTTTCGTGAACTCGGCAGCTGCGGAACTCGCCCGTCGGCTTTCGCCAGGACGGGCTCAAACATCCTCGCTGTCCGAATGCTTCCGCGTTCGGATGCCCTCGTTCACTCAAGCTGCTTTGGCTAAAACCTCCATTCGCTCGAAAACTGCCAGATTCATTTGTAAGTTGACAGATGTATATTTAGCGGATGGCTTGGCTTGATTTCGAGCAGGGCGTTTGCAGGCCGAGCGGGCACGGTTCACCCGCTATTAAATTATCGGTGAGAGCGAGGCCGAAAGTCGAGCGAAGTTTTGCACGCTGGGCAAAACGAGCGTCCCTGCGAGAAACAAGACAAGACAGACGCTCAATAGCTAAATATAGTTGATTTAACCAGGATTTATGCTAAAATTATAAGTCTCTATGATTAATATAAATAAGATAAAGACATATTCGCTGAAGTCAAGGAAGAGCAGGGTTAAGCGGCAGGATTTTGCCCAGACGCCTGCGCCTAAAAGGAGCTTTTCAAGTTTCTTCGGCTCCTTGCCTAATATCTTAAAAGCCAAGGAGATACGCGCTGTCGTTAACGCTATAGTCAGGGCGCATAAGAAAAATAAAACAGTTATTTTTATGGCCGGCGCCCATGTCATCAAATGCGGCCTTGGCCCTGTGGTCATTGAACTGCTAAAAAAGAAAATAATCAGCTGTATTGTTTTAAACGGCGCAGGTATAATCCATGATTTCGAGATTGCCTTACAGGGTAAAACCTCCGAGGACGTAGCCGATAATTTAAAAGACGGCCGTTTCGGAATGGGTAAAGAGACTGCCGATTTCCTCAATAGCGCGATAAAAGAAGGAGTGAGGGATGGCCTGGGCTTAGGCGAGGCAGTGGCGCGTAAAATCAGCGCCGTGAAATTGCCCCATAAGGATTTAAGCATTATTTATCAGGCTTATAAAAACAAGGTTCCTGTTTATGTCTTTGTTGCTATTGGCACGGATATCATACATCAGCATCCTTCTTTTGATGCCAGCTCAACCGGCGAGGGCAGTTTGAGGGATTTTCGTTCTCTCGTCGGAAATATCCGCGGCCTTAATCAGGGCGGAGTAGTTTTAAATTTCGGTTCCGCGGTGATATTACCGGAGGTATTCTTAAAGGCCCTGAATTTAGCCAGGAACCTGGGGGATAAGGTAAAGGATTTTACGACGGCAAATTTTGATATGATATACCATTACCGCCCCAGCCAGAATGTGGTTCACCGGCCTACTCAAGCAGGCGGCGAGGGGTATTATATTATCGGCCACCATGAGATAATGCTGCCTTTGTTGGCGCAGGCGGTAATAGAGAAAATTTAGAAAGCTATGAGTAATGCTGTGTCTGTTAAAATGTTTGAAAGTTTGAAAGTTTAAATGTTAGCGGGTAAAAAATGAAATTAGGCAGTTTAAAAAATATAATTTCTAAATTTTCTAAGGCCAATATTTTAGTAGTAGGGGATTTGATTCTTGACCAATATATCTATGGCGGCGTCGACAGGGTTTCTCCGGAAGCACCTGTGCCGGTTGTATGGGCAAGAGAAAGAAAATACTCACCCGGCGGAGCCGCTAATGTTGCAAACAACATCTGCGCGCTGGGGGGTAAGGTTAGCTTATGCGGAGTTATAGGCGACAGGAGCCCTGAGATTTCAAAAAGGCTTTTAAATGAACTTAAGGACCGCAGGATTGATGCGTCAGGGGTAATGTTAGAAAACGGTAGAGAAACGACCCTTAAAACCAGGATTATCGCCGGGCATCAGCAGGTAGTCAGGGTTGATTGGGAGCACGTGCATAATATCAAAAGAGAAACCGACAATAAGCTGCGTAGTTACATATCAGGTAATTTAAAGGATTTTGATGCAGTCATAGTTGAAGACTATGGGAAGGGCCTCCTTGATAGAAATTTGATTGAAACTATTATCAAAGAAGCCAATAGGTTAGAAAAAATAATAACTATTGATCCCAAGGAGGATAATTTCGATTGTTATTTTAAAGCTACATGTATTACCCCTAACCGTAAAGAAACCGAGAATGCCGTTAGATACCTAAAAATGAAGGACGCCCACAATAAGTTTAAAATTTATAAAGAAGAATTGCTCACCCATAATGATATTATTAAGGCCGGCGAAGCAATCCTGGGGCATTTAGAGTTAGAAAGCCTCTTGATTACGCTTGGCGAGAACGGGATGTGGCTTTTTGAAAAAGGGAAAAATCAACATATTCCGACGGTGGCTCAGGAGGTTTTTGATGTTTCAGGAGCAGGCGATACCGTAATAGCAACATTTACCGTGGCGCTTGCTTGCGGCGCAAGCAAGCTTGAAGCAGCGCATATCGCCAATTTTGCCGCCGGTATTGTCGTGGGCAAATTAGGCACGGCGGTTGCCTCCAGAAAAGAGCTATCAGAGAGGATAAGATAGATGGATATTATCGGTATAATCCCGGCGAGGTATTCTTCTACCAGGTTTGAAGGCAAGGTCCTGGCGGATATATCGGGAAAACCTATGATCCAGCACGTCTGGGAACGGGCGAAACAATCCCTGCTTTTAGAGGATTTAATCATTGCCTGCGACGACGAACGCGTTGCCGATGCAGCCAGAGAATTCGGCGCTAAGGTCGCCTTTACGGCAAAAGGCCATGTATCGGGAACGGACAGGATCATCGAGGTGATAAACCCCATAGAGGTGAAGATAGTAATCAATATTCAGGGCGATGAGCCTTTGATACATCCTACGATGATTGATACCCTGGCGCAGTCGCTCCTCGATGACCGTAAAATTTCCATGGCTACCATTATGAAAAAAATAGAAAACCCCCAGGAGTTGAACGACCCCCATGTGGTCAAGGTGGTGGTGGACAAAAATAATTTTGCCCTATACTTTTCGAGGTCAGTCATTCCCTATCTTGCCCAAGGTTCCGAAGCGGCTTCGCCCGTATATTACAAGCACATCGGTTTATATGGCTACACCAAAGATTTTCTTTTTACCTATAAAAATCTGCCGGTCTCTAACCTGGAAAAAATAGAGCGGCTGGAACAATTGCGGGTCCTGGAGGAGGGCTTTCGCATCAAAGTCATTGAGACAAAATACGAGACTATCGGCGTAGATACGCCGCAGGATTTAGAAAAAGTCAGAGAATACCTGCAGAGGGAAAAAATATAATGCGCCAGATTAACGTAAAAAATATCCGCATAGGTGATAAAAACCCGTTAGTTTTGATTGCCGGGCCTTGCGTAATTGAGTCAGAAACACTCTGCCTGGATACTGCCAAGAGGATAAAGGATATTACTGAAAAATTAAGCATACCTTTTATCTTTAAATCCAGTTTTGATAAAGCTAACCGTTTGTCAATAGAATCTTACCGCGGCCCGGGAATAAAGAAGGGCCTGGATACCCTGAATAAAGTGAAGCAAAAATTACGCATCCCCGTATTAAGCGATATCCATTGTCGCAAGGACATCGTTGAAGCAGCCAAGGTTTTGGATATAATACAGATCCCGGCATTCTTATGCCGCCAGACGGATATTGTGGTGGCAACAGCCAGGACAGGCAAAGCCGTAAATATCAAGAAAGGCCAATTCCTGGCGCCCTGGGATATTCTGCCCATCATCAAAAAAATAGAATCTACGGGGAATAAAAATATCCTGATTACCGAGCGGGGCGTGTGTTTTGGTTATAATAATTTAGTCTCGGATTTCAGGAGCCTAAGTATTATACGCCAGATGGGTTATCCGGTTATTTATGATGCCACGCATAGCGTGCAGCTTCCCGGGGGTAAGGGTAGATGCTCCGGCGGACAACGGGAATTTGTGGCCGGGCTTTCGCGCGCTGCGGTTGGTTTTGGCTGTGACGGTTTGTTTTTAGAAGTACACCCGAAGCCGGATAATGCTCCCTGCGACGGGCCGAATATGATTAGTCTAAAGGATTTAGAAAAACTCTTACGGCAAATCAAGAAAATAAGTGAAGCCATAACTTATGGAGTACGAAGTACGACATAAGTTATATGGCTGAACTTATCCGCCTACGGCGGATTAAGAGGAAGCCCTATGAATATTATCAAACGCGCCAGGCAGGTTTTAGATATCGAGGCCGGGGCAGTAAGCGATTTAAAAAAGAATATTAATACGGATTTTAAAAAGGCAGTCCAATTTATTTTACGCTCCAAAGGCAGGGTGGTAGTTACCGGAATGGGTAAGGCCGGTATTATCGGCCAAAAATTATCCGCTACCCTCTCTTCGACCGGGACCCCGAGTTTATTTCTGCATTCTGCGGAAGCCATACACGGGGACCTGGGCCGGGTTGCCGAAGAAGATGTAGTGATTATTTTATCTAACAGCGGAGAGACAGAGGAGATTAAGAAATTACTGCCTTTATTAAAGAAGATAGGCACGCAGATAATCGCCATTACCGGCAATACCAAATCCCTGCTTGGCCGTTATGCGGATGCAGTCTTAAATACCGCTGTAAAAAAAGAGGCCTGTCCCTTAGGCCTTGCGCCTACAACTTCTACGACGGCGATGCTGGCCATGGCCGATGCCCTGGCAGTCTGTCTTCTGGATTTAAAAGGTTTTAAAGAAAAAGATTTTGCCTTTTATCACCCGGGGGGCTTATTGGGCAGAAAGCTGCTCTTAAAAGTAGAGGATATTATGCGTAAGGGCGATGCCAATCCCATAGTCAGGGAAGAGATGAAAATTTCAGAGGTTCTATTCAGGATCACTAGGGCACGCGCAGGCAGCGCCTCGGTGATAAATAAAAATAAGCAGCTCACCGGTATCTTTACTGACGGAGACTTACGCCGCCATCTGGAAAAAGACCTGAGTTTAGCTAAACGCCAGGTGAAGGATGCAATGACTAAAAATCCGATTGCGGTTTCCCCGCAGATGCTGGCAATAGAGGCCAGCCGCATATTACAGGAGAAAAAGATAGATGAGCTGCCGGTCGTAGATAAAAATAAACGTCCAGTAGGTTTATTGGATATACAGGACCTTTTAAAAGCCGGCTTAGTTTAGCACCAGGTGCAAATCCAATCGGGCACCTGGTGCAAATTTGAGATTGTACCTGTCCCCTGAGGCGGCGTGTGTACCGTTAGCAAGAGAAAGAAGGGACAGGTACAAGATTAGTTTCGCACCTGGTACGAGATTGGCTCGGCACCTGGTGCAATTATACAATTATAGAGTATGGATATTAAAGAAGAATTAATCGAGAAGGCTAAAAGGGTCAGGTTATTGATGCTGGACGTAGACGGGGTGTTGACTGACGGCAGGATTATCTACGATTCGCACGGCCGGGATATGAAATTCTTTGATTGCCATGACGGCCTGGGGGTGTATTTATTGAAAAAATCAGGTATCCCGACTATCCTGATTACTGCCAAGGGTTCGCGTGCCATCGCCCCGCGCGCCCGCGATATGCGCGTTGAGGCGGTCTTTGAAAATATTTCTCCCAAGACAAAAGCCCTGGATAAAATCCTAAAGAAATATAAGGTAGATATTAGCGAAATATGTTTTGCCGGAGATGACCTGGTAGATTTAGGCCTGATGAAAAAGGTGGGTTTTCCTATCGCTGTATTTAATGCCGCGCCGGAAATAAAACAGGCAGCTGCTTATATTACCCTCAAGCAAGGCGGCCGCGGCGCAGTACGGGAAATAGCAGAACTCATCCTGAAGGCGCAGGGTAAGTGGGAAGAGATGGTAGGCCTTTATGATTTGTAGAAATTAAAAATGGCAGAGTCACAAGTCAGGTGTCATAAATCAGGTATTCTTAAGATTATTTTATTTTTCTTTTTTATCTTTACTTACAGCTTACAGCTTACAGCTTACAGCTTAGTTGCCCAGGAAGAAAATGCTCCGGGCTCTGACCAGCAGATTAATGAGTTTTCCCTGGCCAGCTTTGGCGAAAAAGGCAAGCGCAGCTGGGACCTTTCGGGAAAATCCGCGGATATATTTGACAACATAGTAAAACTCAAGAGCGTAGTCGGTAACCTTTACGGCGAAAAAGAGGATATCAGGCTTACCGCTGACAAGGGCGATTTTGATAAGGCAGACGGCAAGGTGCATCTGGAAGAGAATGTCATCATCACTACTTCTACCGGCGCAAAACTGACTACGGATTCTCTGGATTGGGACAGGAAAAACCGCCTGGTGAGTACCAAGGATATGGTGAGCATAGAAAGGGGCAATATGGTGACCACTGCCAGCGGCGCAAGCGGCGAACCGGACTTAAAAAAGGTGAGCCTGGAAAAAGATGTTACGGTAAATATCAATCCCAGCGTTGACGCTAAGGCCCAGGAGCCGGCCGGGCAAAAAAAGATTGTCATTACCTGCGATGGCCCCCTGGAGATAGATTACGGGAAGAATATCGCTACCTTCAGCAATAATGTAAAGGTAGATACCCAGGATGCCCTGATTGAGAGCGATAAGATGGATGTTTATTTCGGCGGCACAGACGCTGGCAAAGATATCTCCGCAGGCCAGGCAGGCATGGCCGCTATGGGCAGCAAGATAGACAAGATTGTGGCGCGCGGCAACGTAAAGATCAGCCAGGGCGAAAACATTTCCTACAGCGACGAAGCGACTTACACCGCGTTAGACAGGAAGATTACTCTTTCAGGCAAACCGAGATTAGTTATTTATTCCGCGGAGGGTATGAATGCATCTCTTGGAAATTAAAGGCCTGACTAAATCTTACGACGCCAGGCAGGTGGTTAAGGGCGTAGATTTAAATGTCAAGCGCGGGGAGATAGTGGGGCTTTTAGGGCCTAACGGCGCAGGCAAGACCACTACCTTTTATATGGTGGTAGGCGTTATTTCTCCCAATAGCGGCTCTATCGTATTTGATAATTACAATATCACCAATTTACCTATCCATGAGCGCGCGCGTTTCGGCATAGGTTATCTTTCTCAGGAGCCGTCAATTTTCAGGAAGCTTACCGTGGAAGAAAATATTATGGCCATCTTAGAGACCTTGCCTATCAGTAAGACAGAGAGAAGGCATCGGTTGGCCGGCTTGCTTGAAGAATTAAACATCGCGCATCTGGCTAAGAACAGGGCTTACACCTTATCCGGCGGAGAACGAAGGCGCCTGGAGATTACCCGGGCTTTGGTGACTAACCCCTCTTTTATCCTTTTGGATGAGCCGTTTTCCGGGATAGACCCTATCGTCGTGAATGAGGCGCAGGAGATAATTAAAGAACTTAAGGAAAAGGGCCTGGGAATTTTACTCACCGACCATAACGTCAGAGAGACCCTTTCTATTACTGACAGGGCGTATTTGATCGCCGAAGGCAGGATCCTTATTTCCGGGACTGCCGAGGAACTGATTAATAACCCCCAGGCGCGCGAAATTTATTTAGGCGAGAAGTTTAGGATGTAGCAGCTAATGTTTGAATGTTTGAATGTTAAAATGTTTTGAATGTTTGAATGTTGAGGGATAAATGAAAATTGAAGTTAAGAAATTAGACGGCAACAAAAGAGAAGTCAGCGTTGAGATAAGCGGCGATATCGTCAAGAATAAATTTGAGGATGTCTTTAAGAAGATCGCCAAGGAAGCAAAGGTCCCGGGTTTTCGGCCCGGTAATGCCCCCCGCGATATCTTAGAAAAACATTATTCTTCCCATGCCCATGAGCAGGTGCTCAAAGAACTGATTCCCGAGCTATACAATCAGGCCATAGAAAAGGAAGGGCTGGATATAGTGGAATTGCCGAATATATTTGATGTGAAGTTAGAGAGGGATAATCTTTCTTTTAAGGCCCACGTGGAGATAAGCCCACAGGTCAGCGCAAAAAATTATAAAGGCATCAGGGTAAATTATAAAAAAATAGAAGTTACCCCTGATGAGCTAAAGCGCAGCCTTGATTCCTTAAAAGAATCAAGGAAAGTAGAGGTTATTGACGATAATTTCGCCAAGGGATTAGGCTATCCTAACCTTCTGGAATTAGAAAAGGCGTTTGAGAGGCAAATTTATCTTCAGAAAGAAAGCCTGCAGAGGCAGAAGATAGAGAATGAAATTGTAGAAGCTATAACCAAAGGCCTGGATTTTAAGTTACCCTCTTCCATGGTTACGCGGCAGTTAGATGATTTAGTCCGGCAGACAAAATTAGACCTGGCATTAAAAGGTATCCCCCGCGATAAGATAGACGGGCAAGATAAGGTTATGCGGCAGGAGCTAGAACCGCAAGCAAAGAGGCAGGTAAAGGTTTATCTGGTTTTATCCGCTATCGCCAAAAAGGAAAATATCGCGCAGGATGACCATATGCCAGCTCATGTGATAGAATTTTTATTGAAAGAAGCGAATTGGCAAGAAGGAGGTAATTGATGAGCGTTAAAATGCAGACATTGGTACCGATGGTGATTGAACAATCGCCCAAAGGCTACGAGCGGGCCTATGATATCTATTCGCGTTTACTTAAAGACCGCATTATTTTTATCGGCACGGGCATTGATGACAACGTAGCTAATCTTATCATTGCCCAGATGCTCTTTTTACAGATGGAGGATTCTAATAAGGACATCAACGTCTATATTAATTCACCCGGAGGTTCGGTAACCGCGGGGTTAGCAATATATGATACTATACAGTTTGTCAAACCCGATGTCGCCACTTATTGCGTAGGCCAGGCCACAAGTATGGGGGCAATTCTCTTATGCGCCGGCACTAAGGGCAAACGTTTTGCCCTGCCGAATTCAAGGATTATGATTCATCAACCCTGGGGCGGGATTCAGGGAGTAGCAGAGGATATCTCCCGGCATGCCAAGGAAATCTTGAAATTACGCGACCAGCTCAATGAGATTTTATCCGTGAATACAAAGCAGCCGTTGGAAAAAATCCAGAAGGATACTGACCGCGATTACTTTATGTCTGCCGAAGAAGCAAAGGCCTACGGTTTGGTAGATGAAGTGATCGTAACCAAGAAAAAATAAAGTTTTTAGAGTTTGTTGAGTTTATAGGGTCTTTTGAGTTTTGCAGTTGGTCTAGCAAACTCAAGTAACTCAATAACTCAAGTAACTCAATAACGAAAGGAACTCTTATGAGGAAGAATTATTTATTAACTCCCGGGCCGACGCCTTTACCGCCGCAAGTCTGCCAGGCGATGGCGCAACCCATCATCCATCACCGCACGCCCCAATTCCAGGCGATATTGAAGGAAGCGACAGAAGGTTTAAAATACGTCTATCAGACTAAAGGCGATGTCTTTATCTTAGCTTCTTCCGGCACCGGCGCTATGGAGGCAGCAATAATAAATTTGCTTTCTCCCGGCGACAGCGCAATTACCGTAGAGGGGGGAAAGTTTGGCGAGCGCTGGACAGAGATCTGCCGGGCATACGGAATAAATTGCGATGTTATTAAAGTGGAATGGGGCAAGGCAGTTACGCCTGACGAAATTGATAAGAGGCTTAAAGCCAACCCTAAGATTAAGGCAGTATTTACCACCCTTTGTGAAACTTCTACCGGCGTAGCTACTGATATTGCCGCAATCGGGGAGGTAGTAAAAGATACAGAAGCGGTATTAGTCATAGATGCTATCAGTGGCTTAGGGGCCATTGATTTACAGACTGATAGCTGGTTTTGCGATGTGGTAGTTTCCGGCTCGCAGAAAGGCCTGATGTTACCGCCGGGCTTAGGTTTTATTTCTGTAAGCCCTAAGGCCTGGAAATTAATAGAGGCCTCAAAAAGCCCGAAATATTATTTTGATTTAAAGGAAGCAAAAAAGGCGCTCGATAAAACCGATACCCCTTTTACGCCGGCCATAACTTTAATTATCGCTCTCTGCGAATCCTTAAAAATGCTCAAAGAAGACGGCCTAGAAAAGGTATTCAGCCGTCATAAAAAAATGGCAGATGCTACGCGCTCGGCGATGAAAGCCTTAGGGTTAGAATTATTCGCACCCTTAGCAGCTTCCGATGTCGTGACCGCAGTCAAGGCCCCGCAGGGCATAGATGGCGAAAAGATGGTTAAGGCCATGCGCGATACCTATGGCGTAACTATCGCCGGAGGCCAGGCAGAACTAAAAGGCAAGGTCTTTAGAATCGCGCATATGGGTTTTATCGAGGAGTCTGATATTATTGCCGGCATCGCCTGTTTAGAAAAAGTATTGCACCAGATGGGATATAAATTTGCGTTAGGTTCAGGCGTCAAAGCCGCAGAAGAGATATTTCTCAAATAATTTTTCTGGGAGGCTTTTAATGATGAAAATATTAGTCAGCGACCCTTTATCCGAAGAAGGCTTAAAAATCCTTAAAGACGTCAAGGATTTTCAGGTTGATGTTAAGACTGAACTTAAGCCTGAAAACTTAAAGGAAGAAATCAGGCATTACGATGCCTTAATTGTCCGTAGCGCCACCAAAGTGACTAAAGAGATAATTGACGCCGCCGCGAAATTAAAAGTCATCGGCCGGGCAGGCGTAGGGTTAGATAACGTAGACTTGGAAGCAGCCACGCAAAAAGGCATTATTGTCATGAATACCCCCGGCGGTAACACTATTTCCACCGCCGAACACACTATAAGCATGATTTTATCGCTCTCCAGGAATATCCCCCAGGCTAATGCCTCTACTAAAAAAGGCGAATGGAAGCGCTCTAAATTTATGGGCGTTGAACTCTACGGTAAAACATTAGGCATAGTAGGTTTAGGGAGAATCGGCAAGGAAGTGGCTAGACGCGCCCTTTCTTTCGGGATGAGGATTTTAGCTTATGATCCGTTTTTATCGTGCGAGGCTGCGGAGAGTTTAGGCATTGAAGTGGCGGAATTAAAGGATTTACTTAAGCAGGCGGATTATATTACCGTGCATACGCCTTTGACCGAAGAAACAAAACATTTATTCTCTACTAAAGAATTCGGTTTAATGAAGGAAGGCGTGCGTATAGTTAATTGCGCGCGCGGCGGCATAATTGATGAAGCGGCTTTAGCAGTTGCCATCAAAGAAGGCAAGGTTGCGGGTGCCGCTTTGGATGTCTTTGAAAAAGAGCCGATACCTGCGGATAGCGAATTAATCAAATTGGATAATCTTATAGCTACCCCGCATTTAGGCGCTTCTACCGAGGAGGCGCAGGTCAATGTGGCTATTGAAGTAGCTGAGATCGTGCGCGATGCGCTCCTGGGGCACGGCATACGTAATGCCGCAAATTATCCCTGTTTAGAAGCAGAGGTATGCAAAATTTTAGAGCCGTATATAAACCTTTGCGATAAAATAGGTGTTTTCTCCGGGCAATTAGCAGAAGGAAGATTCCAGGAGTTAAATATCGGTTATGCCGGGGAAATAATCCAGCATGATTTGAGCCCCTTGACCATGGCTTTGGTAAAAGGGGTGCTCTCGCCCATTTTAAAAGAGACGGTGAATTTTATCAATGCCACGGCCTTAGCCAAAGAAAGAGGCATTAGAATTAAAGAGTCAAAATCCTCCAAAGAAGAGGAGTTCGTCAACCTCATCCGGCTGGAAATAAAGACTGACAAAGAAACGAGAGTGGTCTATGGCACGCTCTCAGTGAATAAGAAGCCGCGCATTGTCAAGATCGACGAATATTATGTGGAGATTTCTCCGTTAGGGGAAATGGTCGTCATACAAAACCAGGACAAACCGGGTATCATCGGTAATTTGGGCACGCTCTTTGGTAAACATAAGATCAATATCGCCTCCATGACCTTCGGCCGTCAGGCGCCCGCGGGAAAGGCGATTACCGTATTAAACGTGGATAGCCCGGTATCGGCTGAAGTCCTGGAGAAAATAAAAAAGACGGAGAATATTTTAGGGGTAAAGGTAATAAAGATATAAAGGAAAAATATGAAGAGATTGGAGTTATTGGTTGTTGGTTATTGGTTGTTGGCCAATATATTTAATTTTGCTTATGCCAAAGAAATCACTCTCCTTTATACCGGCGAGACGCATTCTATGCTTTATCCCTGCAACTGTCCTAAAGAGCCTGACGGGGGCATTGCCCGCAGGGCCGCATTGATTAAAAAGTTAAGAAAAGATAACCCTAATACCCTGCTTTTGGATTCAGGCGGATTTATTGCCGGCGGCCTCATGGATGAATATACCCAGAATGTGCCGCTGGATATGCAGCGGGCATTGGTGAACCTAAAAAGCATGGAGATGATGAAATACGATGCCTTAGCGGTGGGGGATGATGAGTTTAATTTCGGCCGGGAGTTTTTAGAAGAAAGCGCCGGCAGGGACAAGTTACCTTTAGTCTCCTGTAATATCTCTACCTCTACTACTTCCGGAGCAAAAGAAACACTATTCAGGCCTTATCTGATCAAAGAGTTCGCCGGCGTAAAAGTCGGGATAATCGGGGTAACCGGCCTTACTGCCAGGCAGAAGGCAGGAGGGTTAGATTTTACGGAGCCCAAAGCGGCGGTGAAAGAGGCAGTAGCGGATTTGCAGAAAAATAACGCGGATATTATTATACTCTTAAGCCACCAGGGCGAGGCCGAAGATTTAAATTTGCTCAAGGATACTATCGGCATAGATATACTTATTGTGGGCCATAACCGCGCCAAAGAAGAGCCTTCCACTAAAATAGGCCGCACTTTACTCCTGAGGCCTTCCTGGCAGGGCCGCAGGCTGGGAAAATTAACGCTTACGCTTAAGGAAAACAAAATTACGGGCCATAAAGTAGAAGAGCTGCGCCTTTCAGACAAGATAAGCGATGACCCGCAGATACTTTCTATCCTGCCCCATTGTTTTTCGGATAATAATTGCAGGCAGGCTTCCCGCATAGGCATATGCCAGGCCGCCGGGACGCTTAAGTCTTACTGTCAGTTCTCCGAGGTATCAAAGATTCCCCTTTCGGTGATTATACCTAAGCAATGCAGGGTATGCGATACTGAGGGGGTAATTAAAAATTTAAAGGCCTTATTCCCGGGGCTGTCTGTTTCTTATTTGTATTATCCCGGCGCCAAAGCTGCCAAACTGATTAAAGATTTTGGAATTAATTCTTTGCCGGTTTATCTTTTGGGTAAAGAGGTAAGACAGGAAAAAGGTTTTGATAATTTGAGAGAAAATCTGGAAATGAAAAGCGATTTTTATCTGCTCAAGCCCCACTTCGGCGGCGTCTCCTATTTTTTAAAGAGGGAAAAGTTAAAAGGTAAATTAGACTTCTTTTTAAGTTTGTATGATAAAGATGCCCCCCAGCTATTAGCGGTAGTAAAAGATTTTAGCCCGGCAATACATTTTCTGGTGGTGGAGCAGAAAGATAATTTTGATGCCTCCAAAGGAGCCCCTGAAGTTGAGGAGGCCTTGCGTAGCGTATGCGTGCAAAAATATTACCCTCAAGGGTTTTGGGATTATATCAGTTGCCGTTCTAAGAATCCTAGCAGCTCCTGGTGGCAGGATTGCCTGGAGAACAGCGCGGATACGCAGAAAATAAAGAGTTGCGCTCAAGGGCCGGAAGGTAAAACGCTCCTAAAAGAAAATATCCGCCTGAATCAGGAATTAGGGATTATGTTCGGGCCGACTTATCTTTTGGATAACCAGGAGGTATTCGGCTCTAAGACAGTGCCTAAAAAAGAAGATTTCCAGAAGCTTATTGGTAAAAGTAAAAAATAAAGCGAGGTAAAAGATGGCTAAACCCAAAATTTATATTATTGACGTCACCAATCGCGACGGGGTGCAGACCTCCCGTATCTGCCTTTCGAAGTTAGAAAAAACAATGATTAATCTTTATCTTAGTGATATGGGCGTATTCCAGTCGGAGTTTGGCTTTCCGGTTACCCGCCATGAAACAAATTATTTAAACGCTAATTTAGAATTGGCTAAGAAGGGGATACTTTCTCCTATTAGATTAGGGGGGTGGCTTAGGGCGACCAAAGATGATGCCAAGGCCGCTTTTAAACTTGTGCCGGGGTTAAAGCATCTGAACCTATCTATTTCTACTTCTGATCAGATGATTACCCATAAATTTAAAGGAAAACTTGACCATGCCTCGGTAATAAAAGAGATGGCTGAGGCAGTAAAAGAAGCGCGTAAGTCAGGGGCGGAATCCATAGGCGTGAATGCCGAGGATGCCTCGCGCAGCCGTATGGATTATCTAATTGAGTTTGCCCGGGCGGCAAAAGAGAGCGGGGTGGATAGGATCCGTTACTGCGATACGTTAGGATGCGATACGCCCTTTACGATTTATGAACGCATAAAACTTTTGGCAGAAGAAGCAAGGGTTCCTGTAGAAATCCACTGCCATAATGATTTAGGGTTGGTTGTGGCGAATTCCCTTGCCGGGGCAAAAGCAGCCCTTGACTGCGGCCTGGATGCCTACATTAATACCTGCGTTAACGGTATGGGCGAACGGGCAGGGAATGCGGATTTAGTTTCCGTAATCTTAGCCATAAAATACGGCAGCGGCATGCAGGATTATGCCTTAGATGAAAAGATAGATTTGAAGATGGCCTGGAAGATTTGTAAATACGCCTCTTATGCCTTTGGCGTGCCTATACCCATAAACCAGCCCGGCGTAGGCAGTAATGCCTTTGCCCATGAATCAGGTATCCATGCCGACGGCGCCCTCAAAGACAGGCGTAATTACGAATTGTATGATTTTGAGGAATTAGGCAGAGGCGAACCTGAGATCGTCGAAACCGGCCGTAAGATTACCGCCGGAGAATATTCCGGCATAAAGGGTTTTCGCAATGTCTATGAAAAGCTGGAAGTAGTTTTTCGCGATGACCAGGAGGCAACGCAGGTCCTGGAACTGGTGCGTTATGCCAATGTGCATAACCAGAAACCGCTTGTGGATGATGAATTAAAATTTATTGCCCAGTATCCGGAGATTGCGCGTAAAATATTCACCATGAGCCCGTAATTTCAGTTTATTGAGTTTATAGAGTTTCTAGAGTTATTGAGTTTAACTCGATAACTCAATGAACTCAATGAACTCAATGAACTCAATAACGATGAATATCGTAATTGTCGGCACACAATGGGGAGATGAAGGTAAGGGTAAGATTATAGATATCTTGTCCCAACAAGTAGACTATATCGTGCGTTATCAGGGCGGCAGTAACGCCGGGCACACGGTAGTCGTTGACGGTGGAATCTTTATTTTTCATCTCATCCCTTCGGGTATATTGCATAAGGATAAAATTTGCTGCATAGGTAACGGCGTAGTTATTGACCCCGAGGCCTTGATAAAAGAAATAAAAGATTTATCAGCCTCCGGTATCAATATCGATAAACGCCTGAAGATTTCTTCGCTTGCCCATCTCATACTGCCCTACCATAGGATCTTAGACCAGTTACGCGAGAAAAAAAGAACGCATAAAATAGGCACTACCGGCAGGGGTATAGGGCCTTGCTATGCCGATAAGATTAACCGCTGCGGCATCAGGATTATCGATCTTTTAAACCCTAAGGCCTTTAAGGAGAAGTTAAAGGATAACTTAAAGGAGAAAAATGAGATTTTTAAAAAGGTTTACCAACATACGGGGTTTAATCTTGATTCAATCTACAAAGATTATTTAGGTTACGGGAAATTCCTCGTTCCTTACATATGCGATTGCGCCTCTTTATTGAATAAGGCAACGCAGGATAAAAAAGATATTCTTTTTGAAGGCGCGCAAGGAACGTTCCTGGACATAGATTTTGGCACTTATCCTTTTGTCACTTCTTCTTCGGCTACTGCCGGCGGCGCCTGTATCGGCACGGGCGTATCTCCCGTAAAAATAGACAGGATAGTGGGAGTAGCTAAGGCTTATACTACCCGGGTCGGAGAAGGCCCTTTCCCGACGGAATTTACGCCGGGCTTTGGAAAGTTTATGCGCAAAAAAGGCAATGAATTCGGCGCCACTACCGGCCGGCCGCGCAGATGCGGCTGGTTTGACAGCGTAATGGTAAAACAGGCGATCCTGCTTAATGGCATCTCGGAGCTGGCGATTATGAAGCTGGATATATTAGACGGCCTTAAGAATATAAAGATATGCGTGGCCTATAAATATAAAGGTAAGAAATTCTGCGAGTTTCCCGCGGATTTAGAGGTGTTGGCCAAGGCCCAACCTGTATATGAAGAGATGCCCGGCTGGGAGAGCCCAAGCGGTAAGATAAGGCACTATAAGGCATTATCTGTTCACGCCAGGGATTATATAGCGCGGCTTCAGGATATACTCAAAACGAAGATTTCCATGGTTTCCATAGGTTCATCCCGCGAAGAGACCATTTTTATTTAGAAGGCGCCCTGCAAAACATCTTGACTAAACTTATTGACTATGTTATAGTTAAATTCCATCCTAAAAAACGGTAAAAGCAAATTAAGAGAGCCGATTAACCTAAGGAGGTAGATAATGAAGACAAAATTGTTAAAGGCCTTATTGATGGTATTCTTGAGCGTGGCCTTGGCTGGCTGCACTTTTATTTTTCAGTCAGGCAGGCGTTCGGACATGCAGAGGATTGAGGAATTATCCCGCCAGCTGGATGAATTAACTACCGCTAAGAACCGGCTGGAAGACATACTCAGTACGGAAATCGGGGATAAGCAGGTGGACTTAAAGATGATGAAAAAGGGCCTGGTGATTACGGTAGTAGGAGATGTTTTATTTGATTCAGGAAAGGCCAAGGTCAGGAATGAGGCCTATACTATATTGGATAAAGTCGCCACGGTCCTGAATGAAAATGTCCCCGAACTGAACGTGGGGATAGAAGGCCATACCGATAACCAGCCCATCAGATTTTCAAGCTGGAAATCAAACTGGGAATTATCTACTGCCCGCGCGTTAAGCGTCCTGCATTATCTGGTTGAAGAAAAAGGCGTTGTCCCCGAGCGGATCTCGGCAATGGGTTATGGCGAATACCGGCCGGTTGCCTCTAATGATACCAGAGAAGGCCGTCAGGCAAACCGCAGGGTAGAAATCGTAATCCTGCCTCAGTTGACCAAAGCCAAAGAAGCCGAGGTTATTAGAGAGGATAAGGGCCAGGTAAAAGACATGGGGCTCTTAGAAACAAAAGAGAACCTTAAATAGGCTTTATATTTTTCTTCAAACAGATTTTAAGGAGCATTAGGTAATGGAGGAGAATTTAAAGAATAGATCGATTTTGATCCTGGTGATATTGGCGGTAATATTTTTTATGGGGACTATCCGTTCCTGCGGCACAACCGGAAAATTAAAATTGGCTTTAATTGAGCTGGATAAAGAGAAGGCGGCAAGTTGGGACACGGAGCAGAAGACCGGTGAGTTGAAAAAAGAACTAACGGAGACCAAGGCCGCGCATGAGGCTGTCAAGAACGAATTGCTTAAGGAACGGTTAGCTAACCAGGGTTTAAAAGAGGAATTAGAAAAAGTAACCAAACTGAAAGATAGGCTCGAAGAAGATTTAAAAGAAGCACTGGTAACCGGCAAATCAACCAAGACTAAAAAATGAAATAAGCGGGATAATAAAAAGAGCGGGCTTTTCTTCGCCGGGGGATAGCTATCCCCTTTTTTATTAAGTGAGCACATCCGCCGTAGGCGGATAAGTGCGAACTTATCCCGAGTCAATATCGAATACTTATCGGTAACGAGGGATCCCTCGGGTTAAAAGGAGGCGCATATGGCAAAGTTACGCAAGGTAAATAAGGCAAAAAAGAAATTAATAAAAAATAGAAAGCCGGTAAGAGCCAAAAGGCCAACCATACGGCTCAGGTTAAAGAAAATTCCTGCGCAAGGGAAAAAAGAGATTATTGGCCAGCAGGAAACAGCAATAGAACAGACAAAATTTTCTGCTGCGCAGCAAGCCCCCGAGGCCAAGCGCGCAGTACCGCAAGACCTGCCTTCTGGATACGGACAGGATAGGATGGTCCTACAGGTACGCGACCCTCGCTGGATTCATGCCTATTGGGAAGCGGGGATAGAGACTTTCAAGAGGCTTAAAGCCGAACTTAAGGATAATTTTTATAAAGCCAGGCGCGTCCTGCGCGTATACGACGTAAGCCATATCATATTCAACGGAAAAAACGCCCATTGTTTTTTTGACATCCAGATAAATGAACAGGCTAATAACTGGTATATTGATACGGCAGGCCCCGGCAGGTCCTGGTGCGTGGACCTGGGGCTATTATTGCCCGACGGCAGATTTATCACCATACTACGTTCCAACACGGTAACTACGCCTCTTGAGGGCCCATCCTGGATTACTGATGAAGAGTGGATGATCCCCGAAGATATGTTCGCGCGGCTTTACGGCATGGGTTTTGGATTGGGCAGGAGTTCTCCCGTGGGTAAAGGATGGCAAGAAAAGGTAAGAAGGCAACTTGGGGGGGTCTCTTCTTTGGCTAGCCCCATAAAAAAATCTCCTAGTAAATAAATCAGTAACTCGTAACTAGTAATTTAAAAATGCACAGAGGTTATTTGTGTTTAGTCCTGCATAGCCATCTTCCGTACGTGCGCCACCCGGAACACGAGAACTTCCTGGAGGAAGACTGGCTCTATGAGGCCATCACCGAAACTTATATCCCTTTGATTCTGGCTTTAGAAAGGCTGGAAAACGATAAGGTTGATTTTCGCCTGACTATGTCTTTGAGCCCGACTTTGATTTCCATGCTTACCGACGCCTTATTGCAAGAGAGATATTTAAGGCACATCAACAGGCTTATTGAGTTGGCGCATAAGGAGGTAGAACGCACGCGTTGGCAGCAGGAATTCCACTCTCTGGCCCAGATGTATTTAGACAACTTCTATAAAGCCCGCGCTACCTTTGAAAGATTCGGACGGAACCTGATTATTCCTTTTAAGGACCTGCAGGATAAAGGGAAGCTTGAAATTATTACTTGCGGGGCAACGCATGGTTATTTCCCGCTTATGGATATCTGCAAGGAATCAGTAAGGGCGCAGGTAAAGGTCGCTGTCAGCCATTACCAGGCTCATTTTGGCAGGAGGCCCAGAGGTATATGGCTTCCGGAGTGCGGCTATCATCCCGGCCACGACGAAATTTTTAAAGAGGCGGGGTTAAATTATTTTTTTACTGATGCCCACGCCGTATTGCACGCAACGCCTAGGCCTAAATACGGGGTATTCGCTCCTGTTTATTGCCGGGGCTCGGGTGTAGCCTGTTTTGGCAGGGACCTGGAGTCTTCTAAACAAGTCTGGTCGTCTATCGAGGGGTATCCGGGAGATTACTCTTATCGTGAGTTCTACCGTGATATTGGTTTTGACCTGGATTACGAATATATAAAGCCCTATATCCATCCTGACGGCGTCAGGATTAGCACAGGCATAAAATACTACCGTATTACCGGCAGCGATAATAAGGAACCTTATAACCCTCATTGGGCGAGGGAGAAGGCCGCAGAGCAGGCAGGTAATTTTATGTTTAACCGCGAAAAACAGGCGGAGCATCTTTATGCCTTTATGCAGAAAAAGCCCCTGATTATTTCTCCTTATGATGCCGAATTGTTCGGCCATTGGTGGTATGAAGGCCCTCTCTGGCTTGAATTTCTCATGCGCAAGATCTGCTTTGACCAGAAAAATATCCGCCTGATTACGCCCAGCGAATATTTAGCCGAGAACCCGCGTAACCAGGTAGTTTCGCCTTCTTTATCCAGCTGGGGCTGGAAGGGGTATAGCGAAATGTGGCTGCAAGGGACCAACGACTGGATATACCCTCACCTGCATAGCGCGTCTTTTAGGATGACAGAACTGGTAAAAAAGTTTCCCCATACCAATGGCATATTAAAGAGGGCGTTGAACCAGGCCTTAAGGGAGTTGCTGCTGGCCCAGAGTTCGGACTGGGCGTTTATCCTGGGCACAGGCACGCACACCAGTTACGCTATCTGCCGCACCAAAGAACACATCTTAAGATTTACGCGCCTTTACGAAGATATAAATTCAAATAGCATTGACGAAGGCTGGCTCTCTGGTATTGAATACAAGGATAATATATTCCCGGATATAGATTATCGGGTGCACCGCTAGAGTATCAAAGTGTCAAGGTATCAAAGTTTTTTCTTTGACACTCTGACACATTGATACTTTGACACAAAGTAAATGTTAGATAAAAATAATATCCCCAAACACGTCGCCATAATCATGGACGGCAACGGCCGCTGGGCAAAAGAGAAAGGCCTTCCTCGTTCAGCCGGGCACCGCGCGGGCATAAAAAGGATAGAGGAGATTGTTAAGGCAGCAGACGAATTGGGGATTAAGGTAATCACTTTTTTTACCTTCTCTGCGGAGAATTGGTCCAGGCCCCAAAAAGAAGTAAGCCTGCTGATGCGCTACCTGGATAATTTTTTAACCCGCAGGATTAATGAATTACACAGGAATAATGTCCGGCTGATGGTAATCGGCAGGGATAAGCCCGTACCTGAATATCTACAGAATAAGATTAAGAAGGCCCAGGAGAAGACCAGGGATAATACGGGCCTGACAGCCGTCCTGGCCTTAAATTACGGTTCCAGGCAGGAGATAATTGATGCAGTCAGGAAATTTACGCAGGCGGTAATGAGAGGGGATGCTAACCTAGAGGGTTTAGACGAAGAGGGCTTCAGCAATTATTTTTACACCGCAGGACTACCCGACCCTGATCTTTTAATCCGTACCAGCGGCGAGATGCGTATAAGTAATTTTTTGCTCTGGCAGCTTTCTTACGCAGAACTTTATTTCCCTAAAATCTATTGGCCTGATTTCGGCAAGCAGGAGTTGGAAAAGGCCGTCGGCGAATACCAAAAGAGGGAAAGAAGGTTCGGGAGGGTTTAAATGTTAAGTAAGAGGATAGTCAGTTCCATAGTGCTCCTTGGCCTGTTTTTCTGCGCCATATCTGTTGATTGGCTCTTCGGGCTCTTAGTGAGTGTTTTTATCATTATCGGGCTTTATGAGTTTTTCACTATGTTAGAGAAGAAAGGGATAAGCATCTATAAGTATTTTGGCATCGGGATGGGGGCAATCATTCCTCTGTCTATACTCTTACGTTTTGAACTTACCAGGAGCTGGGAGCTCTTTTTTCTTGTCTCGGCATTGATATTTTTGATAGTGATGCAGTTTCGCCGCCGCGATAATTCCGGGGTAGTTGTGGCTATCTCTACGACTATCTTCGGCATACTTTATGTTTCCTGGTTCTTGAGTTTTTTTATTAAGATCAGGTATCTTGCCGGCGGCATCGGCTTGGTCCTGACAGTAATACTGATTACAAAGTTAGGCGATATCGGCGCTTATTTTATCGGCAGCCGCTTCGGTAAGACCCCTTTAATCCCGCGGATCAGCCCCAATAAATCCGTAGAAGGGGCAGTAGGCGGATTATTTTTCAGCGTGTTAGGGGCTTTGATCAGCAATCCCTTTTTACACCTTAAAAATTTAGAGCTTATCTTCCTGGGTTTATTTTTGGGTATCCTGGGGCAGTTAGGAGACCTCTCCGAGTCCCTTATAAAGCGCGACTGCCAGATAAAAGATGCCGGTAGTATTTTACCGGGCATGGGCGGAGTTTTAGACTTTATCGACAGCCTGCTTTTTACTGTCCCGGCATTTTATTTTTTAATGAGCGTCATATTGAAATAAAAGTTGTAAGCCGTAAGCTATAAGCTGTAAGCCGTATGAAATACATAGCTGTATTGGGTTCTACTGGCTCTATAGGTAAGAGCACCCTGGAAGTAATCAGGGCACACAGCGATAAGTTTAAGGTTATTGCCTTAAGCACCAATTCCGATATTGACACGCTTTATCGGCAGATAAAGTTATTTCAACCGAAGCTGGTCTGCATAAAAGATGTAAAGGCAGCTGCGCGATTAAAGTCCCGGATAAATTTAAAAGGCATCAGGTTTTTTACAGGAGAAGAAGGCCTTAAGGAGATGCCCGGGGATAAAAGAATAGATAAAGTAGTTTTAGCTGTTAGCGGCGCAGCGGCGCTTTTACCTTTATTGAAAGCAATAGAAAACGGTAAAGATATCGCCCTGGCGAATAAAGAGGCGCTGGTGATGGCCGGTTCTATCATTATGAACAAGGCATCCGCGCATAAGGTGAAAATTATACCCATAGACAGCGAGCAGTCTGCGATATGGCAGTGTTTGAGGTTTGAAGATAAAAATAAATTAAAGAATATTTATCTTACTGCTTCAGGCGGGCCATTGCTAAAGACAAATAAAAAATATTTTAAGGATATCTCGGCAAAACAGGTCTTAAAACATCCCAGGTGGAGGATGGGCCCGAAAATTACCGTTGATTCGGCCACCCTGATGAATAAGGGTTTAGAGGTATTGGAGGCAATGCACTTATTCGGCGTAGCGCCTGAAAAAATCAAAGTCCTGATACACCCCCAGGCCCTGGTTCATTCTATGGTAGAGTTTATTGACGGGGTGGTTCTGGCGCAGTTGTCCGCTACGGATATGCGTATACCCATACAATATGCGCTCACCTATCCACAGAGGCTATCCAGTAAACTTACTAATATAGATTTTTGCGCGGTTAAAAATTTATCTTTTCAGCGGCCCGATTTCAGTAAGTTTCCCTGTTTAGAGTTAGCTTACAAGGCAGCCAGGGAAGGCGGGACGATACCTGCTGTCCTGAATGCGGCCAATGAAGTAGGCGTGGAGCAATTCTTAAAGCACAAGATAAATTTTGTCTCAATACCAAAAGTTATCGCAAGAATTTGCAGCAGGCACCGCAATATAACCGCGCCGCGTTTAACAGATATCCTTAACGCAGATGCATGGGCGAGAAGAGAGGCCGCTCAAGTTATTTATAATTTAGGATAAAGATATGATTTCCATAATTACCTTTTTACTTATTTTAGGCATTTCTATCCTCGTCCATGAGTTCGGGCATTTTATCGCCGCTAAAAGGCTGGGTGTTAAGGTGGAAAAATTTTCCCTGGGTTTTGGCATGCCTTTATGGCATAAGAAAAAAGGCGATACCGAATACAGCATTAATTTAATACCTATGGGCGGTTATGTGAAACTCGCAGGCGATAATTTAGAAGAATACAGGAAACAGCCTGATGAATACCTGTCTAAGGCGCCTTCAGAGCGCGCCCAGATAATCTTCTGCGGGCCTTTGTTAAACTATATACTGGGATTCTTGTGTTTTTGGCTGATATTCTTTGCCGGGTATCCTACCCTGACCACTAAAGTAGGCGGCTTAATAGATGGTTTCGGGGCAAAGAATGCCGGCATACAGGCAGGCGATAAGATTGTGGCTGTAGACGGCAAGAAGGTAACAGTCTGGGAGGATTTACAAAATGCCGTTCAGAATGAAAAAACAAAAGGTAAAGTTACGCTTTCTGTTTTACGCGATAACAAAGAATATGCATTAGAGGTAGAAATAAAAGAGAGGCAGCTTGATGATATACTGGGTAAAAAGCGCAGCGTCGGGCTTATCGGTATAATGCCCGCAGACGAAGTCACCAATATCAGATACGGTTTCCTGAAATCTTTTACCCTCGCTTTACGTAAGACAATTGACCTTACCACTCTGACCTATAAAGCCATCTGGCGCATGATTACGGGTAACCTGTCCATGCGTGAGTCCGTCACCGGGCCTTTAGGTATATTTTATATTACTTCTAAGGCCGCAAGCTTAGGGATAATTGCGGTTATACACTTAATAGCGGTATTGAGCATAAGCTTGGGCATATTTAATCTCCTGCCTTTACCTGTATTGGACGGGGGCCATATCGTATTGCTGGCAGTGGAAAAAATAAGAGGTAAGCAGCTCGGCCTGAAGGCAGAGAGCATCATTACAAAGTTTGGCCTGACGATTATCATCGCTATAGCTTTATTTGCCACCTATAATGACCTGTTGAGATTCTTCGGGGATAAATTATCGAAATGGTTCGTCAAATGAAAGTTCCCAGGCGTAAAACCAGGGTTATACGTATCGGCAACATCCGTATCGGCGGTAATCATCCCGTTGCCATACAGTCCATGACTAAGACTAAGACATCGGACACCGCAAGGACGATAAAACAAATAGAAGGTCTTAAGGAGGCAGGCTGTGAAATTGTCCGGCTGGCCATAAAAGACAGCGATGATGCCAAAGCGCTTAAGACGATTAAAAAGAACACAAGCATACCCTTAGTTGCGGATATACATTTCAACTGGCGCCTGGCATTACAGGCAATAGATAGCGGCATAGATAAAATCCGGCTCAACCCGGGAAATATTTATAAGAAAGAGCAGATTCAGCAGATAGCCAGGGCAGCGCGGCTTAGCCGTATTCCCATAAGAGTAGGATTAAATTCAGGTTCAGTGAAGGGCGCCGGGCAGGGTAAAAATATTGCCCGGGCAATGGTTAAGAGCGCTTTAGATTATATCAGGATTTTAGAAAAATGCGGTTTCTATGATATCGTAGTCTCTCTTAAGGCATCTAATATCCCCGATACTATAGAGGCATACCGTAAAATGGCTAAGCTTTGTGATTATCCTTTTCATTTAGGCGTAACCGCAACCGGCAGCCCCTATTTGGGCTTAATTAAGACGAGCATTGCATTAAGTGCTTTGCTATTAGAGGGTATTGGTGATACAATAAGGGTATCCCTTACAGATATTCCCGAGGCCGAAGTCAGAGCAGCAAAGTCTATTTTAGGGGCGATGGATTTGCGCCATTTTGGCCCGCAAATCATCAGTTGCCCTACCTGCGGCCGCTGCGAAGTCGATTTAATTAAGGTGGTTAAAGAATTAGAAAACAGACTATCTACTAGCGACTATCGACTATCGACTCGGCCAATAAAATTGGCCGTTATGGGTTGCGTAGTGAATGGTCCGGGCGAGGCCAAGGAAGCGGACCTGGGAGTTGCCTTTGGCAAGAAAGAAGGACTCTTGTTTAAAAGGGGCAAGCCCGTAAGAAAGATTTCTTACGATAGGTGCGCGGATGTATTGTTAAAAGAGCTGTTAAAATGTTTGAATGTTTAAATGTTAGAATGTTAAAAGTTAGAATGTTATGTTTTGGTCAAAGGATTTTATACCTACTTTAAAAGAAACGCCGCAAGAAGCAGAATCCATCAGCCACCAGTTAATGCTGCGCGCAGGTTTAGTGCGCATGCTCATGGCAGGGGTGTATTCGTATTTACCTTTAGGTTTAAAGGTCCTGGATAATATCCAGAAAATAATCCGACAGGAATTAAATTCTTGCGGGGCAACGGAGTTATTGCTTCCGGCCTTACAACCGCAGGAGTTGTGGGTAAAATCCGGCCGTGATAAGGATATCGGCGAGGTGATGATCAGGTTCACCGACCGCAGGGGCAGGAATATGTGCCTGGGGCCTACGCACGAAGAGGTCATTACGGATTTAGTCAAAAATCACATTTCATCTTACAAGCAATTACCCTTGATCCTCTACCAGATACAGACGAAGTTTCGCGATGAAATCCGGCCGCGTTTCGGCTTAATCAGGGCCTGTGAATTTATCATGAAAGACGCTTATAGTTTCGACGCGGATGAGGCCGGCTTAGATAAGAATTATCAGGTCATACACAATGCCTATAAGAGGATATTCAAAAAATGCGGATTAAGTTTTTTGACCACCCAGGCGGATCCCGGGGTGATGGGCGGGAACATGTCGCACGAATTTATGGCCCCTGCCCAGGACGGGGAGGATATTGTTTCTTCCTGTCCCAAATGCCGCCTGGCTAAGACATTTAAGGATGGCGAAGAGCAGGTTTGCCCGCAGTGCGGGGTTAAATTAGAAAAGATAAATACTATTGAAGTCGGGCACATCTTTAAATTAGGCACTAAATATAGCGCGGTATTGGGTGCTAATTTTATCGATGCCCAGGGGCAAAAGAAACCTATCATCATGGGTTGTTACGGCATAGGCGTATCCAGGCTGATTTCTGCAGTTATCGAACAGAACCATGATAAGGATGGCATCATCTGGCCGAAGGATTTAAGCCCTTACCAGGTTGCGATACTGCCTCTGGATACGACAGATAAAAAGATTATGCAAAGTGCCAGGGACTTATACGAGCAGTTAACGCAGGAAGGGATAGGGGTGCTTTTAGATGACCGCGATGAGCGGGCAGGCGTAAAATTTAAGGATGCCGACCTTATCGGCGTTACCCTGCAGGTAATCATCGGTAAGGAATCTTTAAAGAAGAATACCCTGGAATTAAAGATACGCCGTAACCATAAAAAGATTATTAAAACAAAGGCGGCGATTTTAAAGGAGATAAAGGAATTAGTAAATGGATAGGCAGGAAATCTCCGCAGAGCTTAGCAGCATCTTCGGCGATTATCTAAAAAACCAGGGTTTGGATTTAGTAGAGCTTATGTGCAGGTACGAAGGAAGGGACCTGGTTTTACGGATTCTCACGGATAGGCCCGAAGGAGGCATCACCCTGGCTGAATGTGCTGCTTTAAATAAGCAGATCAGTGCGATCCTGGATGAAAAAGATATATTACAGGCAAGGTATCTTCTGGAGGTATGCTCTCCGGGCCTGGACCGGCCGTTAAAGACAAAAAAAGATTTCCTGCGTTGTATTAATAAGAAGGCCAGGTTTTTTTTGAATGAGGTAGTCGGCGATAAAATAGAATGGGAAGGAATAATCAATAAAGTAAGCGATGAAATAGTGTATATTGATATAGGAGACAGGATTATCGAGGTGCCATTAGTAAAGATTAACAAGGCAAAACAGGTCATTGTTTAGTAACTAGGAGAAAAAATGGGACAAGAATTGCTAGCTATATTAGACCAGTTAGAGAGAGAAAAGGGGATAAAGAAAGAAGTTTTAGTTGAGGCTGTAGAGAGCGCGATCTTAAGCGCTGTGCGTAAAACCCTGAACATAAGTCCTAATGAAGAGTTGAGGGTGGAACTTGACAGGGCAACAGGAAAGATCCGCGCCTTCAAGGATAAGGAAGAGATTAAATCCATGGACTTTGGCCGTATTTCTGCCTCTATTGCCAGGCAGGTCATCATACAGAAGATCCGCGAGGCGGAGAAAGACGTGGTCTTCAATGAATTCCAGGGCAAAGTCAGCGAGCTGGTCAGCGGTACGGTTTACCGCTTTGATAAAGGCAATATTATAGTTGACCTTTTAGGCAAGGCTACAGGCGTACTTTTAAAGCGCGAACAATCCCCAAAAGAAGAGTTCAGGCAGGGCCAGCGTATCTGCGCCTATATTGTAGAGGTAAAAAAAGATACCCGCGGCCCCCAGATTATTTTGTCGCGCACGCACCCTAACCTTCTGAAGAAATTATTTGAGTTAGAGATCCCGGAGATTTACGAAGGGATAGTAGAAATAAAATCCATTTCCCGGGAACCCGGCGCGCGCAGTAAAATCGCCGTCCGCTCAAAGAATGAGAAAGTTGATTCTGTAGGTGCTTGCGTGGGGATGCGCGGTAACCGCATCAGGAATATCGTCAATGAATTACAGGGAGAAAAAATCGATATTGTCCGTTACAGCGAAGACATCCGGGAATATATAAAGGCAGCGTTGGCGCCGGCAAAAATTTCCGAAATAAAGCTGGATAAGGAGCGCCTCAAGGCAGAAATTATTGTGGATGATGACCAGCTTTCTCTTTCTATCGGTAAACACGGCCAGAATGTCAGGCTCGCCTCGCGCCTGGTAGGATGGGAACTGGATATACGCACCAAGGCCACCTCAGCCGCGGCTGTCAAAGAAGAAAAGGAAGGGAAAGAAGCAAAGAAAGAGAAGGAAGAAAAGACAGAAAAAGAAACGAAAGAAACAAGTACGTTAGCGCAATTACCCGGCATAGGAGAGAAGACTATTGAGAACCTTAGCGCGGCCGGATTTAAGACCATAGAAGATATCCTGAAGGCCAAGATAGAAGATTTGACACAGGTAAAAGGCATCGCAGAGAAAAAAGCAAAGAAGATCATAGAGGAAGCGAAAAAGGCGCGAAAATAATAATATGGCAAAAATAAAAGAAAAGAAGGTTGTGGTTAAGAAAAAGGCGGCAGTAAAGAAGGATAAAGCAGCCCGGAAAACAGCTAAGCCGAAGTTAACTAAGAAACCCGCGCTCAAGTTTGCGCGCAAAGCCTTAAAGGCAGTAAAACCGGCAGGAAAAATTATCCCCAAAAAAATAAAAGAATCTACCCCTGTTATTGAGCCCGCCATAAAACCAACAGTCATTATTCCCGTGCCTGCGCAGGATATCCCGCAGAAAATAGTCCACCCCAAAAAAATCATCAAGAAAAAAGAGAGCCCGGTTGTTATAGAGCAAAAACCGGCAGCTCCGAAGATAGCAGCGCCAGTTAAAATAACGCCTAAAAAAGAAGCAAAGCCGCATATACCAGAAAGACCCGTTGCGGTAGCAGAGAAACCCGCGGTTACGCTTAAGATATTGGAACTGGATTTTCCGGTTACGATAAAAGATTTAGCTATTAAACTACAGGAGAAGCCTTCAGTCTTAATTAAGAACTTAATGGGAATGGGCTTGATGGTGGGTATAAATCAGGCTTTGGATGAGTCAAAGGCAGCCGGTATCTGCCTTAAATACGGTTATGAAATCAAAAAAGCCCCCAACCAGGAGGAATTAGCTTTACGCATACACCTGGAGAAGGATAGCCCCGAACTTTTAAAACCCCGCTCTCCTATTGTTACCCTGATGGGCCATGTTGACCACGGCAAGACTTCACTTCTGGATGCCATCAGAAAAACCAAGGTGGCAGAAACAGAGCACGGAGGTATTACCCAGCACATCGGCGCTTACCGGGTGGTTTTACCGCACGGCGAGATTACTTTTTTGGATACGCCGGGCCACGAAGCCTTTACAGCTATGCGCGCCCGCGGAGCCAGCGTTACCGACATTGTAATTTTAGTGGTCGCTGCGGATGACGGGATTATGCCCCAGACTCAAGAAGCCATAGACCATGCGCGCGCTGCGGGTGTGCCGATAATCGTCGCTGTGAATAAGGTTGATAAGCCGCAGGCGGATATTGACCGGGTAAAAAAGCAGCTCTCCGGGCTGGACCTCGCTGCCGAAGACTGGGGCGGTAAGACTATTACCGTGCCTGTTTCGGCAAAGACCGGCCAGGGCATTGACAATTTATTGGAGATGATTCTTTTAGAGGCGCAGATGCTGGAATTAAAAGCCAATCCCGATAGATTAGCGCACGGGGTGGTGATAGAAGCAAAGTTAACTAAAGGCAGAGGGCCGGTTGCGACTCTGCTGGTGCAAAACGGGACCCTGCATTTAGGCAATACTATTATCGCCGACCAGTACTACGGCAAGATAAAGGCAATGTGTAATCACCGCGGCCAATCCATAACCAGCGCCGGGCCTTCTTCTCCGGTTGAGGTCTCCGGTTTATCCGGCATCCCGGGTGTCGGAGAAAAGTTTTTTGTCATGCAAGACGAAAAAATAGTCCGGGATCTGGCACTCAAACGGCAGGAAAAAGAAAAACAAGAGCAGATGAAAGTTGCCAAGAGGATTAGCCTGGAAGACCTGCACGCGCAGATACAGGAAGGAAAAATCAAGGAATTGAAAATGATTATCAAGGCAGACGTACAGGGTTCGCTTGAGGCCATAAAAGAAACATTGAATAAGCTGAACGTCACGGAAATAAAATGGAACATTATCCATGAGGGCGTAGGCAGCATAAATTCTTCGGATGTCATATTGGCCATTGCTTCGGATGCCTTGATATTAGGGTTTCACGTGGATGCCGAAGAGCTCGCAAAAGAATTAAGCGTTAAGGAAGGCATAGACATCAGGACATATAATATAATTTATGAATTAGCCAATGATATCAAGGCAGCATTAGAGGGGATGCTGGAGCCGAAATTAAAGAAGGTCTTTTTAGGCAGGGTAGAGATAAGGAAGGTCTTTAAGTTATCGCGCTCGGGAACAGTAGCGGGTTGTTTTGTGACCAAGGGTAAGATTAACCGTAATGCCTCTATTACTTTAGTCAGGAACGGCGAGGCGGTATTTGAGGGAAAATTATCTTCCCTGAAACGTTTTAAGGATGATGTAAGGGAAGTACTGGAAGGGTTTGATTGCGGCATTACCTTAAGCGGCTTTGAAGAGGTCAAAGAAGGCGATGTTATCGAGGCATATGATATAGAGAAAATAGCGAGGAAGCTATGAAAAAAAGAATATTAAGCGGCATGCGTCCTACCGGGCCGTTACACATCGGCCATTTGGTGGGTGCTTTGGATAACTGGGTAAAACTGCAGGACGAATACGAATGTTTCTTTATGGCGGCAGACTGGCATGCGCTTATGTCAGAATACGTCAATCCCGGCACGATAAAAGAAAATCTTACGGATAATGTGATTGATTGGCTGGCCTGCGGGATTTCTCCTAAAAAATCCACTATCTTTATCCAATCGCAGGTAAAAGAACATCTGGAATTATATATGATTTTTTCCGTAATCACGCCTTTGGGGTGGCTGGAGCGCTGCCCTACCTATAAAGAACAGCTGCGGGAGATGACTAACCGCGATTTAAGCAATTATGGTTTCTTAGGGTATCCGGTTTTACAGGCTGCGGATATTATGCTTTATAAAGCAGAGGCTGTGCCCGTAGGAGAAGACCAGCTGCCGCATCTGGAGCTGACCCGGGAGATTGCCAGGAGGTTTAACAGTATTTATAAAAAGATTATTTTTCCTCAAACCGAGGCAATCCTGGCTAAGGCACCCAGGATTTTAGGGTTGGATGGCCGCAAGATGAGTAAGAGTTACAATAATTTTATTGCTATCTCAGAAGAGCCTGAGGATATCCGCGTCAAGGTGCAGGGGATGTTTACTGATCCCGAGAGAATTAAGCTTTCCGACCCCGGCCATCCCGAAATGTGCAATGTACATAGTTACTATGCCTTATTCGCGCCAGAGAGAGAAAAAGAGGTCGCGGATTTATGCCGTAATGCCAAAGTCGGCTGCACGGCTTGTAAAAAAGAGTTAGCCGAGGTCCTGATTAAATTTTTGCAGCCGATTCAGAAAAAGAGAAATGAGCTGCTCAAAGACAAAAAACAGGTATCCGCTATATTAAAACAAGGCGCAAAACGGGCAGGGGCTTTCGCAGAGAAAACCATGTCCGAGGTAAGAGGCCTGCTTGGATTATGAGCTATAAGATAAAATTAGAGATATTTGAAGGCCCCTTGGACCTGCTTCTATATTTAGTGAAGAAGGACCACTTAAATATATATGATATCCCTATTGCCAAAGTAACCGAACAGTACCTGCAATGCCTGGAACTGATGCAGCTATTAAATTTAAATATTGCCGGAGAATTCTTGGTCATGGCTGCCACTTTAATGCAGATTAAATCCAAGATGCTTTTACCTCTAGATGAAACCCGGGAGGGCGAGGCAGAGCAGGAAGACCCGCGGGCTGAATTGGTAAAACGCCTCTTGGAATACGAAAAATTCAAAGAGATAGCCCAGGACTTAAGAGATAGGGAGGTTAAGCAGGCCGATATGTTTAAGCGGCCAAAGGCAGCAGAAAAAGAAATACCTGAGGAAGAAGGCGCGGGATATTTTGAAGCCAGCCTCTTTGATTTAATCACTGCCTTTTCCAAGGCGCTGGAGCAGGTACCCAAAGAATTATTCTACGAAGTTATCAAGGATGAATTTACCGTCGAGGACAAGGTCCATAAGATCCTGCACATGCTGCTTGATACGCAGGCTGTATGCCTCTCGGAATTATTTAAACAGGCAAAGAATAAGCTGGAGATAATCGTGACCTTTTTGGCTATATTGGAATTAATCCGCCTTAAAGAGATCGTTGCCCGTCAAAAAGGCTTATTCCAGGAAATAGAGATCGTCCGCAACAAAGAAAATATTATCCCAGATGAGCGAAGAATCAAGGCGTAAATTACTTCAGGGCAATCAATTCATCGATATCCAGCAGGAAAGCGAAGAGGAAGTAGTAGTTAATCTTTCTTTAAGGCCGGCTAAGCTTACGGAATTTATCGGCCAGAAAGAGTTGGTAGATAACCTCAAGGTTTGCCTGACTGCAGCGAAGCAGAGGAAAGAGCCCTTAGAACATATTCTGCTCTCCGGGCCGCCCGGTTTAGGCAAGACCTCCCTGGCGCATATCATCGCCCATGAGATGCACACCAAGATTACCGCTACTTCCGGCCCGGCCATAGAGCGGGCAGGCGACCTCATCGGCGTATTGACTAACTTAGAGAAAGGCGATATTCTTTTCATCGATGAGATACACCGGCTCTCTAAGGTAGTGGAGGAGTTTTTATATCCGGCAATGGAGAATTTCCAGATTGACTTTGTGATTGATAAAGGCCAATATGCCCGGACGATTAAATTTAACCTTAAGCCTTTTACCCTGGTGGGAGCTACTACCCGCACTGGCCTGTTGGCTGCGCCGCTTAGGGCGAGGTTCGGCATATTCTATCATCTGGATTTTTATTCCATCGAAGATTTATCGCGTATCATCAAACATTCTGCGAAAATTCTGGGTATGGATATAGACGATGAGGCAGCTTCGGAGATTGCCCGGCGCGCCAGAGGCACCCCGCGTGTGGCTAACCGTTTATTACGCAGGATCAGGGATTATGCCCAGGTATTAAAAATAGATAAGATAAACCGCGAGGTTTCAGCTAAGACTTTAGATGAGCTGGGTATTGATAAGGCCGGGCTTGATGATATAGACCGCAAGGTCCTGAAGTTAATGCTAGAGTCTTTTCAGGGCGGGCCGGTAGGGATAGAGTCCTTGGCTGCTAGCCTTAATGAAGAAGTAGATACCATTGCCGATACCATTGAGCCATATCTACTCAAAGCCGGTTATATAAAGCGCACCTCGCGCGGCCGGGTGGCCACAAAATTATCCTTCGAGCATTTCGGAATAAAATACGAAAAACAGGAAGAATTGTTTTAGGGACTGTCCCCGCAGATATCGACCCCATTAGAAACCAAGGGGACTGTCCCTAATAGAACGAAGGGACTGACCCCGAATTAGCGATATACGAAGTTATACTTAGGGGTCTGTCCCTGATATTTGATAACTAATTTTACTACAGCTTTTCTCGCTTGCGAGGTAGCGGGTCCTGCCGAGGCATATTTTTCGCAGCACCGTTTGTTCGCCCCAGCGTGGCTCACTGCACTTCGGTGAAAATTCTCGCTCTGCCCGGCTTCGTATTTAGCGGGGCAACCGTGCCCGCTCGAATTTTCAAGATGCTGCTCAAAACATGCCTCGTCACCCGCTAAATGCTAACGCAAGCTCGAAACTACCAAATTCACACTAATTAGATAGGAGGATAATACGGTGAAAGAATTGTATGAGGTATTGGAAAACTTGCAGAATCACGTTGTTTATATAAGTACTCCAGCAGGAAGTGGAACAGGTTTTCTTGTCGCTTCTTCCGAAGGAGAAAAAGTAATAGGTATCGCTACAGCATGGCATGTTGTCAATTACGCTGTGGAATGGGATCAACCCATAAAAGTTAAACATCACATAACAGGCAAAACAATTCTATTAAAAGAAGGTAATCGGTCTATCCACTGGGACGACGCAACTGATTCGGCTTTAATTCGTCTTCCAAAAGGTCAACTGCCATTACCAGATGAGGTTTTACCATTATTTGAGAAAAAAAGCCATAAAAAAGCAGGAGTTGAGTTGGGGTGGTGTGGTTTCCCTTCGGTATATCCAACTCAACTTTGTTTTTTTTCTGGTCGCGTAAGTGCATGGCTAGCTGAAAGAGAAGCATATTTAGTAGATGGTGTAGTTATAAATGGTGTGAGTGGCGGACCAACATTCGATCGTTTTTCAGAACTGGTGGGTTTTGTAACAGCTTACATTCCGAACAGAGCTACTGGTAAAGCTCTCCCTGGAGTAGGGTTAATTAGATCTATAACACCTTACATTGATTGGTTTGATAAACTAAAACCGGTACCACCTGAATCAGTTAGTGATTCGCCATTGCCTAAAGAAACTAAAGTTGGTGAATAGATAGAGGGTTGTTATGTATTTTACGGATGGATTGGCTTGGTTTCGAGCAGGGCGTTTGCAGGCCGAGCGGGCACGGTTCACCCGCTATTAATTATCGGTGAGAGCGAGGCCGAAAGTCGAGCGAAGTTTTGCACGCTGGGCAAAACGAGCGTCCCTGCGAGAAAACAAGCCAAGACAGGACCCGTAAAACCGAGTAAAAGATTATAAAACTTAAGACGGTTTTCAAGCGAGTGTGTATAAGGAGTAAGATTGAGGAGCCATTTTGTTTATCAGGATGAGAGCGGCGTAGTCGGTACTACGGGAAAGTTTGTTGTCGGCCTTTTGTTTGTAAAGGATAGAGAGCCGCTTTACGAAATTATAAAACGAATAAGGCAAAAACATAATTATCAGAAGGAATTCCATTTTAAAGAAATACATTATTTTTCTTCTAAACGCTCAAGGGTAGCCTGTGAGGTCTTAGATGAAATCTTGAGGCAGCATATTTATTTTCGGGCCTTGGCAGTTTCAAATGAGAAGTTAGAATTGAGGTATTTTGACGATGACATTAAGAAAATTAAAGATTTAACGGAAAAACAAATCAAAATAGCTAAATCAAGAGGAATGTTTCGAGCCTATAATTTCTTTACCAAAGAATTGCTCTTAGAAAATGCTAGCATATTAAATGAAGCGGTTGTTTATCTAGATAAAAAAGTCAGGATGAGGGATGATAATATCTGCGAGTATATTAAGCGGGAGATAAATTTAAGTACTAAACGAAATACTATAAAAACCGTTGAACCCAGAGATTCTGAAAAAGATGACTTGATTGGTATTGCGGATTTAGTGTTAGGCGCGGTTAACTATGATTTGAAGAAAGGCGAAAATCCGATGAAATTGGCTGTGGTGAAGGTGGTTAAGCAATATATAGGCAAGAAGATACGCCTTAGGGAATGGATTTTTAAATAAAAATGGCTGTATTTCCTAATTTTATTAGGGTCTCGAAAAGAGAACCCGTTTCGGTCATACAGCCAAACATAAGTATAGGTTATAATAGGCATGTTGTCAAGAGCTTATTTTTACGGGTGGATTGGCTTGCTTTTACATAGTATTAAAATTACTAGTTACGAGTTACGAGCTTACTAGTTACGAAATATGAAACTATTATTACATACCTGCTGTGCGCCGTGTTTGATATATCCCTTGGAGAGATTAAGGGAGAAGGACTTTGAGGTGGCGGGATTTTTCTATAATCCCAATGTCCATCCGCTTGCAGAATATCAAAACAGAAGGCGGGCAGTAGAAGATTATAGCAAGCGGGTTAATCTGGAGGTAATTTATCCTGATTATCAGCCTTCGCAGTATTTTCAGGAGGTGAACCTTAAGGAAAAGAATCCCGAGAGGTGTTCGCTCTGCTGGACTTTCCGCCTGAAAGCAACTGCTAAGACTGCAAAAGATAAAGGATTTGATTCTTTTTCCACTACTTTATTAGTCAGCCCCTATCAGGACCAGGAGTTACTCAAAAAAATCGGAGAGGCTATCGCGCAGGTGGAGGGAGTTAATTTTTATTACGAGGACTTCCGCCCGGGCTTTAAGCAGGCGCATGATTCAGCCAAGGCCCACGGTATTTATTGCCAGAAATATTGCGGTTGCATTTATTCAGAAGTAGAGAGGTATAGTAGGAAAAAATAATGTGGCAGGGACAGTCCCCTTGGTTTCTAACGGGTTCGATATCTACGGGGACAGTCCCTTTCGGGCAAAGATGCAGGAAATCGGCAAAACATTAATTATCTTCGGTATTATTTTGTTAGGCGTAGGCGTATTATTAACCTTCGCCCATAAAATTCCCTTTTTAGGGAGGTTGCCGGGAGATATCTGCATCCAGAAGAAGAATTTCAGTTTTTATTTTCCTATAACCACATCTATATTAATTAGTATCATCCTTTCTATAATATTTTGGCTATGGCCTCGCCGATAAAAAGCACATTGAACAAATTAAAATTATTATTTATATTGATAATTATTTTAGTCGTTAGTCGTTTGTCGCTAGTCGTTAGTTCTTTTGCCGGAACGGCCAGGTATATCCGGGTAGCCATTTTACAAAATGCTGCTTCTTTGAGGCTAGAGATAAAGGGGCCTTATGAAGTCCTGGATCCGGCAGAGAACAAAGTTTTAAACCGCGGCAAAAACTTAAACACTACCCTCACATCTTATAGCACAGGCATTTCATTGGGCGATATAAAATCCAGGACAAATAAACTTTTTATTAAGGCAGATAAAGCCGATGCCGTTATGATTAACGGCCGGATGTTCAGAGGCAATATGCAGTTTATCAAAGATGATTACGCTAAGCTTACGGCCATTAATTATATTGACCTGGAGGACTATATAAAAGGGATTTCGGTGCGGGAGACTTCGCATTACCGGCCAATAGAATCGCTTAAGGCCGAGGTCATAGTATTCCGTACCTTTGCCCTCTATAAAATGCAGGAAAATAGCAAAAATGATTTTGATTTAACCAGCGACGTCTATTCTCAGGTGTACGGCGGTCGTGGCGCTGAGCGTTACCGTATCAATAAGGCAGTGGATGAAACGGCTGGCATGGTCCTTACTTATAAGGATAAGATCCTTCCTGCTTTTTATCACGCTACCTGCGGCGGGCATACAGAA
Source organism: Candidatus Omnitrophota bacterium (assembly GCA_028717245.1). NCBI lineage: Bacteria > Pseudomonadati > Candidatus Omnitrophota > Candidatus Omnitrophota bacterium. The sequence goes on along the minus strand of JAQUOD010000004.1, from coordinate 82,943 downwards.
GATGCCTCTCTACTTTGGAATATAAATATAGGGCCACTTAAGGGCCTACCTTGCAATTTTTGCCGGGAGTCTCCTCATTTTAGCTGGCACAGCGTTCTGGCGCGGAAAGATTTAAAAGATACGTTACTAAAATCTGGATACAAACTTGGGGATATCGAGGATATCCTGATTTTGGGTTATGATAAATCCAGCCGTATTACTGACCTTAAAATAATAAGTGATAAAAAAGAAATAAAGATTTCCGCCAAGGATTTCAGGAATATCGCAGGCCCGGATATTATCAGAAGCACGAATTTCCAGGTGAAAGTATTGGATGATGATATAGTCTTTGAAGGCCTGGGTTGGGGCCATGGCGTGGGCCTTTGCCAGTGGGGCGCTTATTTTATGGCCAAAGAAGGATATGACTATAAGAAGATACTGGAATATTATTATCCCGGTGCGCAGATTTCTTCCGTGGATAACCTCAAGTGATGATGCAATTATCGGATTTCGATTACCCCTTACCCAAAGAATTAATCGCGCAATACCCCTTAGAAGAGAGGGATACGGCCCGGCTTTTAGTTTTAGACCGTAAACGAGCCACTATCGAACACCGCATTTTTAAGGATATAAGAGATTATTTACAGGCGGGTGACCTCTTGGTATTAAATAACACTAAGGTTACACCCAGCCGTTTAATCGGCTCGCGCTCTACCGGCGGGAGAGTAGAGCTATTACTCTTAAGGCAAAAATCCGGCTTAACCTTTGAGGCACTCATCAGGCCTCATCGATTGCGGCTTAAAGAAAAAATAGTTTTTAACGGAGGAAAAATTTCCGCGCAAATCAGCGCCAAAAATGAAGTTACTTTTTCTGACGCGGATATAGATACGGTTTATAATTTAGGCAGGATGCCGCTACCGCCTTATATTAAAAGGCCACCGGAAGATTCAGATAGTATTTATTACCAGACCGTATATGCCAAAGAAGAAGGCTCTATTGCTTCTCCGACGGCGGGGTTACATTTTACTCAAGAATTAATAAATAAAATTAAAGCTATTGGCGTGGATATCGCTTATATTACCTTGCATATAAACTATTCTACGTTTAAGCCAGTGAAAACAGAGGACATTAGCGTTCATAAAATGGATAAAGAGTTTTTTCAGGTGAGTGAAGAGGCGCGCCAGAGCATAAGGCAGGCGCGCTTAAGAAAGGCGCGTATAATTGCTGTTGGGACAACTGCCTGCCGCGCCCTGGAGAGTTATGCCTCTGGTAATGAGGCAGGAGAGACGGATTTATTTATCTATCCGGGGTATAAATTTAAGGCGGCTGATGCTTTAATTACCAATTTTCATCTTCCCCGTACTACCCTGTTTATGTTAGCCTGCGCCTTTGCCGGCGAGGGACTGATTAAAAAGGCATATCAGGAAGCTATTGATAAAAAATACAGGTTTTATAGTTATGGCGATGCCATGCTGATTGTTTGAAAGTTAGAATGTTTTAATGTTTGAATGTTTAAATTAATTCATCAAGATAAAAATGCAAAGGCGCGTTTGGGCAAACTCAACACAGCCCGCGGAGATATAGATACTCCGTGTTTTATGCCGGTAGGCACGCAGGGGACGGTTAAGGCGCTTTCTCCTCAGGAATTAAAAGAGAGCGGCGCCCAGATTGTCTTGTCCAATGCCTACCATCTTTTTTTGCGTCCGGGTACGGGTATAATTAAAAAGGCAGGGGGATTGCATAATTTTATGTCTTGGCCAGGCCCTATACTTACCGATAGCGGAGGCTATCAGATATTCAGCTTGGCGCTTTTAAGGAAGGTTAGCGATGAGGGCGTTGAATTCCAGTCTCACATCGATGGCCAGAAACATTTTTTGACTCCCGAGGAGGTTATCCGTATCCAGGACGATTTAGGTTCGGATATTATTATGCCTTTGGATGAGTGTGTGCATTATCCTTCTAGTAGAGACCAAGCTGAAGTAGCGATGAAGAGGACGCTGGATTGGGCGAAGCGCTCAAAGGCGGTTATCGGTTATCGGTTATCGGCGAACACCAAACACCAAACACCAAACACCAAACACCAAACACTACTATTTGGCATAGTGCAGGGTGCAACTTATGAGGAGCTGCGCCGGGAATGCAGCGAGCGGTTAATCGCGCTAGGCTTTGACGGTTATGCTATCGGCGGAGTTTCTGTTGGTGAACCTAAAAACTTAAGCTATAATATTGTTAATTTTACGGTGAACTTCTTGCCTGAGGATAAACCGCGCTATCTTATGGGAGTAGGCACGCCAAAGGATATCGTGGAAGCAGTGGGCTTAGGCATTGATATGTTTGATTGCGTAGTGCCTACGCGTTACGGCAGAAACGGCACGGCTTTTACCAGCGAAGGCAAACTGGTCGTCAGGAACGCGCCTTTTGCAGAAGATTTCCGGCCTCTGGATAAAGAGTGCAGTTGTTATGCCTGTAAAAATTTTAGCCGCTCATATCTGCGCCATCTGTTTAATACCGAAGAAATCCTGGGCTTAAGGCTGGTATCGCTGCATAATATACATTTTTATTTGGAACTGATGCGCAGGGTCAGGGAGGCTATTGCAGAGGATCAGTTTGAGGAGTTCAAGAAGAGGTTCTTAGATAAATATAATTCTAATTAAGTGTCATAGTGTCAGGTGTCATTGTGTCAAAGAAAAAACTTTGATACCTTGACACCTTGATACTTTGATACCTTATACGATGCGTATAGATATCCTCACCATATTCCCCAAGATGTTCGAACCCGTGCTGAATGAATCTATTCTCAAGCGGGCGCAAAATAAAGGTAAGGTCAAGATTTACATCCATAACCTGCGGGATTATACTTTGGATAAACACAGGAAAGTCGATGACCGGCCTTTTGGCGGCGGCTCAGGCATGGTGATAAACCCAGAGCCCATATTCCGGGCAGTGAATGATATTTTTCGTCGTGCATCGAAGATACGCGATACGCGATACGCGATACGCGATACGAAAAAAACAAAAGTTATTTTATTATGCCCGCGGGGTGAGAAATTAAATCAAAGAGTAGCGCAAAAGTTGGCCAAATGTAAGCACCTCATTTTAATCTGCGGGCATTATGAAGGCATAGACGAAAGGGTGCGGCTTTCTCTTGTGGATGAAGAGATCTCTATCGGCGACTATGTCTTGACCGGCGGGGAATTGCCGGCTATGGTTTTAGTGGATGCCTTAGTGCGCCTTATCCCGGGTGTATTGGGGGATAAAAATTCCTTGAATTTTGAGTCATTTACGGGTAATCTATTGGAGTATCCACAGTATACCAGGCCTGCCAATTATCAAGGCATGAAGGTCCCGGCAATCCTTTTATCAGGTAATCATAAAAAAATAGCGCAGTGGAGAAAAAAACAAGCCTTAAAAATTACCAAAAAATCAAGGCCGGATTTATTAAAAGATAATTAATCTAAGGAGGATGTTATGGATAAAATGAAACTTATCGAAGCGGAATACACAAAAAAAGAGATGCCTAAATTTAACGTCGGTGATACGGTAAAAGTAATGATCAAAATCCCCGAAGGCGATAAAGTGCGCCTGCATCCTTTTGAAGGCGTAGTTATCGCCAAGAAGGGCAGCGGAGTGAATGAAAATTTCACCGTAAGAAGAGTCTCTTACGGTGAAGGTATCGAACGTGTGTTTCCTTTATATTCACCGAGCATCGAGCGCATTGAAGTTACCCGCTCCGGTAAAGTAAAGAGGGCAAAGCTTTACTACCTGCGCGGTAAGATTGGCAAGCGCGCCACTAAGATTGAAGCGCAGGAAGAAGAAAAGGCTTAGCTAGAAATAAATTGCTCTACTACGAGCGTAAGCTTAAAAAAAGAGGCTACGATTTCATCATCGGGGTAGATGAAGCAGGCCGCGGCCCTCTGGCAGGGCCGGTAGTCGCAGCAGCAGTAACCTTAAGAACCGTATCTTTTAAAAACCGCATAGACGATTCCAAAAAGTTAACCGCTTTACAGAGAGAAAGGGCCTTTTTTGAAATCACCCAGAAATCCGTATTCGGCGTCGGGGTAATAAACGAAAAGATCATTGACAATTTGAATATCCTGGTGGCGACGCGCCGCGCTATGGAAGCGGCAATACTTGCGCTCGTAAATAAGCTAAAAGAGGCTCCCGAAAAGCGCATCCACGTCATTATAGACGGGAACATGGGCCTTGATATAAGCCTGCCCTTCACGACTATCATCAAAGGCGACGCCAAATCCAAGACTATTGCCTGCGCTTCCATCATCGCCAAGGTTATCCGTGACCGCATCATGTCTGTATATGATAAGGTATACCCGCAATACGGATTTTTGCAGCATAAGGGCTACCCGACAAAACAGCACAGGCGCTTGATTAAAAGATTCGGGCCCTCCAGGATTCATAGAAAAACTTTCTTAGGGTGCGTAAACAACATCTAGCTACAGGCAAATCAGGGGAAGAACTGGCCGCGGCCTTGTTAAAAGATAAGGGTTATAAGATTCTCGCCAGGAACTATAAAACAAAATTAGGCGAAATAGATATCATAGCTTCTGATAAAGATACGCTTTGCTTCGTGGAAGTAAAGACGAGGCATTCGGATAGGTTTGGCCTGCCGCAGGAGGCAGTGCCGGCTTTTAAACAAAGGCAAATCTCTAAAGCAGCCCTTACATATCTTAAAGAAAATAATCTGTTAGATAAAAAAGCCAGGTTTGATGTTATCTCTATATTATATGCGCAGGATAATCCCCGCCTGGAACTAATCAAAAACGCGTTTGAACTGGATAGCAGTTTTATCTATTAGGTATAGTTATGTTACCCGATATTGAAATCGCCCGCAAGGCGCGAAAAGAACCCATAGAAAAGATAGCCGCTAAATTAAAAATCGGCAAAGAATACCTTATCCCTTACGGCCGCAATATTGCCAAGATAGACCTGGGTATCCTGGATAAGATCAAAAATAAAAAGAAAGGCAAATATATTTTAGTTACGGCTATCACTCCTACGCCGCTGGGTGAAGGAAAGACCGTAACTACTATCGGCCTTTCTATGGCTTTAAACAAGTTGGGTAAACTTACCTCAACCTGCATAAGGCAGCCTTCCTTAGGCCCTGTTTTTGGTATAAAGGGCGGTGCCGCAGGAGGAGGATATTCCCAGGTATTGCCCATGGAGGATTTTAATTTGAATTTTACCGGCGATGTGCATGCGGTGGGTATTGCTAATAATCTGGCAGCAGCGTTTTTAGATAATTCTGTTTTTAAGGGCAACCGCCTGAATATCGACCCGGAAAAAATCTACTGGCGCCGGGTAGCAGATATAAGCGACAGGTTCTTGAGGAACGTAAAAATCGGCTTAGGCGCAAAAGAAGACGGTATTGCGCGGGATACTGGTTTTGATATTACCGTTGCTTCAGAGCTGATGGCAATATTAGCGCTGAGCAGTAGTTTAGCTGACCTGCGTAAACGTATCGGCAGGGTTGTCTTGGCAGATACTTTTGACAATAAGCCGGTAACCGCCCAGGATTTAAAAGCCGCAGGCAGCATGAGCGTACTTTTACGAGATGCCATAAAACCTAACCTTATCCAGACCATTGAGCATACGCCTTGTTTCGTGCACGCAGGGCCTTTTGCTAATATTGCGCACGGCAATAGTTCGATATTAGCCGATAAGATTGCTTTGGCGTTTTCCGAATATGTAGTTACCGAGGCAGGCTTTGGCGCTGACTGCGGGGCAGAAAAGTTTTTTGATATCAAATGCCGGGTCAGCGGGCTCATCCCCGATGCCGCAGTAATTGTTTGTTCTATCAGGGCATTAAAGGCGCACAGCGGAAGATTTAAAGTTGTCGCCGGCATGCCCTTAGATACTTGTTTTGAGAAAGAAGATATAAGGGCAATAGGGGAGGGTCTCTGTAATCTGGAAAAACAAATAGAGAATGTTAAGGTATTCGGCATTCCGGTAGTAGTAGCGATAAACAGGTTTTCCTGCGATACGGATAAAGAAATAGATTTTGTCAAGGAGAAGGCTTTAGGGTTTGGCGCCCATGATTGTTGCGTAAGTGAAGTCTTTAGCAAAGGTTCAAAAGGCGGGACAGATTTAGCCAGGGCAGTAATTAAGGCAGCGAATTCGCCTAAGAAATTTAAATTCCTCTATACGCTGGATGCGCCCATTAAGGAGAAAATTAAGATTATTGCTACTAAAATTTACGGCGCCAAAGACGTAGAATATGCGGACTTGGCGCAAGCAAAAATTAAATTGTTTAACGAACGCGGATGGGATAAATTGCCCATATGTATGGCTAAAACTCATCTTTCTTTATCCCACGACCCGAACCTAAAGGGAAGGCCCAGAAACTTTATCCTGCCAATAAGAGATATTCGCGCTTCTATCGGCGCAGGATTCTTGTACCCTCTCTGCGCAAATATGCAGACTATGCCCGGGCTGCCCAGCCATCCGGTAGGCGAGAAGATTGACCTGAATGAGAAAGGAGAAATCGTCGGATTATCATGAACTATAAAGACCTGAGCCTGAAAAGATACTTAAACGATCTATCCGCTAAACTTCCCGCTCCCGGAGGCGGTTCTGCCGCCGCATTGAACGCCGGCCTGGGCGCATCTTTAATCAGTATGGTGGTAAATTTTACCTTAGGAAAACCCAAATATGCCAAATATGAAGACGCGTTAAAGAAGATAATAGAGAAATCCGAAAAATTAAGAGAGGAATTTTTAAATTTAGTAGATTTAGACGTTGTCGCCTATCAGAGTAAAAATATCCGGGATGCCCTGGATGTTCCTTTTATGATAGCGCGGCTTTCTTATGAAGGGATAAAATTATGCCCGCCCCTGATTACCAAAGGCAACCTTAACCTTATCAGCGACGTGGCAGTGGCGGCAATTCTTTTAGAGGCAGCCTTTGCTTCGGCGTATTTTAATGTCGAGATAAACCTAAAGATGCTGGGCGATAAAAAGCTGGCTACTGCCGTGAGAAAAGAATTAATCCAGAAAGAAAAGACCGTAAAAAGGATAAGACAGGAGATGGAGGAGAAAGTTGGCAAAATTATTAGAGGGTAAGCCGTTAGCAGAGAAGATAAAAGAAGGGATCAAACAAGAGATAGTTTCTTTAAAGAATAAGCCGGTTTTAGCCAGTATCCAGGTAGGGGATAACGCCGGTGCCGAGGCCTACGCAAAGTCTCAGAAAAAAAACGCAGAGGGCTTAGGCATAGAATATCAATTCCATAAGTTAAGCGCGGATACTACTGAGGTTTCCCTTACTGAATTTATCTGGAAATTAAATATAGATAAGTCTATTAACGGTATTATTATCCAGATGCCGCTTCCGCCCCAAATAGATTATAAAAAAATCAGCCAGTATATTTCACCGGATAAAGATGTGGAGGGAATGCACCCGGCGAATATTGGTAAGATTGTTTTTGGCCAGGCGAAGATATTGCCTTGTACCCCGGCAGCGGTAATGGAGCTATTGAAAGAAACAGGGTTGGATTTATACGGTAAGGAAGTGGTAGTCGTAGGCCACAGCGAAATCGTGGGTAAGCCGCTTTCACTTTTATTATTGGATAAATTTGCTACGGTTACGGTCTGCCATATCGGCACGTCAAAGGCAGAAAAATTAGAGGAGCACGTCAATAAGGCCGAAGTTTTGATTGTGGCAGTAGGCAGGGCCGGGCTCATTAAAGGCGAATGGATTAAAGAGGGCGCAGTGGTGATTGATGTGGGGATAAACCGCGTGGCTGATAAAATCGTCGGCGATGTGGAATTTGAGGCTGCAGAAAAACGCGCATCCTATATTACCCCGGTTCCCGGCGGTGTCGGCCCCCTGACCGTTACTATGCTGATGCGTAACGTCGTCGAAGCAGCAAAGTTACAACAAGAATAGTAACAGGGACTGTCCCCGTAGAAAGCTAATCCGAAGCAAACCAAGGGGACTGTCCCTGATAACATAGTAAATGAATCTGTCTTTTTTTCGCTGGTGAGGTAGCGGGTCCTCACCGCGTGATGAGCCTCTCGCCAAATTTGGCTCGAGGCATCTCCCGCGTCACCCGCTAAAGAGAAGATAGTAATGACTTTCAAAGAAAAATTAGAGTCTGGGAAGTTTTTGGTGACTTCGGAGATTGGGCCGCCGAAGGGGATTGAGACCAAGATTCTTCTGGAGGACGCTGAACTCATCCGCGGCCGCGTAGATGCTATAAACGTCACGGACTTACAAAGCTCGGTGATGCGCCTGGGGTCTTTAGCCGTTTCTAGTTTATTAAAACAGAAGGGGTTTGAGCCGATATTCCAGGTGACCTGCCGCGACAGGAATCGCCTTGCGCTTCAGTCGGATATCTTATCCGCCGCCGCCTTGGGCATAGAAAATTTACTTATTTTAACCGGCGACCATACTACTTTAGGCGACCACCCGGAAGCAAAACCCGTATTTGATTTGGATTCCGTGCAATTATTAGGCGTAGTGAAGAAACTTCAGGAAGGTTCTGATATGAAAGGGAATAAATTGGAAGGCCAGCCGCCTAAATTTTGCGTCGGTGCTGTGGTTAACCCCGGGGCAGACCCCATAGAGCCGCAGATCCTGAAGATGGAAAAGAAGATAGAAGCTGGCGCAGAATTCTTTCAGACCCAAGCAGTTTATGATATAAAAGTCTTTGAGAATTTTTTAAATAAAATAAAGCACCTTAAGACAACCATATTGGCAGGTATCGTTTTATTGAAATCCGCGGGTATGGCAAAGTATATGAATGAGAATGTTGCCGGGGTTACTGTCCCGCAGAACCTGATAGATGAAATGAGCTCAGCGCCTAAAGAAGAGAGAGCGAAGAGGTCTATAGAGATAGCCGTACGATTAATAAAAGAATTAAAACCAATGTGTCATGGAATTCATATCATGCCCATTGGCTGGGATAAGAAGGTCCCTTTGGTATTGGATGCAGCAGGACTATAGATATCGGGAGGATTAAGGTGAATAATAACATAAAAACAAAATCAGTAGATCCTGCCAGCCAAAAGATGATTGAGCAGGCAGGGCTTGATAACATTGAGATTGTTTGGGACCGTTATGAGATTATGCAGCCGCAGTGCGGATTTGGCCAATTAGGTATCTGTTGCCGTATATGTAACATGGGCCCCTGTCGGATTGATCCATTCGGAGAAGGCGCGAAAAAGGGAGTCTGCGGCGCAAGCGCCGATACTATTGTTGCCCGCAATCTTTTAAGAATGATTGCTTCAGGCGCGGCTGCCCACTCTGATCACGGAAGAGACATTGCCGAGGCTTTACTTTTGGCCTCAGAGGGCAAGGCCCATGATTATAAAATAAGTAATCCGGTCAAGTTAAAAGAAGTAGCTTTTCTTTATGGAATAAAGGTTGAGGGTAAAAAAGATTTAGAGATTGCAGGTGAGGTGGCAGCAAAGGCATTACATGAATTTGGTCAGCAAGAAGATGAGCTTCGCTTTATTTCGCGCGCCCCCAAAAAGACCCAGGATGCCTGGAGAAAATTAGGGGTTGTGCCGCGGGGTATTGACCGCGAAATTGTTGAATGTATGCACCGCACGCATATGGGGGTAGATAACGATTATAAGAATATTATCATGCATGGCTTGCGTACCGCCCTATCTGATGGCTGGGGCGGCTCAATGATTGCCACGGAATTAAGCGATATTCTGTTCGGAGCGCCCATTCCCATTAAATCAAAAGTTAATTTGGGGGTTTTAAAAGAAAATTACGTCAATGTAGTTGTCCACGGGCATGAACCTACTCTTTCTGATGTGATTGTCCAGGCAGGCCAGGATCCGGAACTAATCAAATTGGCCAAGGCAAAGGGCGCAGAAGGCATTAATATTGTGGGTATGTGTTGTACGGCTAATGAGATTCTTATGCGCCACGGGATCCATGTGGCAGGAAATTTTCTTCAACAGGAATTAGCCATCCTTACCGGAGCGGTGGAATTGATGATGGTTGACGTTCAATGCATTATGCCGGCGTTAGCCGAGGTTGCCAATTGTTTCCATACGCAATTGATCACCACAAGCCCCAAGGCTAAATTTCCCGGTGTTACCCATATTGAATTTAAACAAGAGAAGGCATTTGAAATCTGTAAATTAATCCTCAAGAAGGCAGTTGATAATTTTGAGAATAGGAATAAAGCCAGGGTGGTCATCCCTGAGGAATCAATGGATTTAATTGCCGGATTTACCGCTGAAGATATTCCTTATATTATTGGCGGAGAATATCGTTCTACCTGGAAACCGGTAAATGAGGGTATAATTTCAGGGAGATTGCGCGGGATAGCCGGAGTGGTTGGCTGCAATAATCCTAATGTGCCCCATGACCTTGGCCATACGGCAATGGTAAAGGAGCTGCTCAAGAATAATGTCTTGGTGGTAGTGACTGGTTGTTCAGCCATTGCTAACGCAAAGATAGGATTATTGAAGCCGGAATCAGCATTTGAATTTGCCGGCAAGGGGTTACAGGAGATTTGCGAGGCAGTAGGGATTCCTCCGGTCTTGCATGTAGGAAGTTGTGTAGATAATTCCAGGATTTTAATTGCCTGCTCCAAGATTATTGAAGAAGGTGGCTTGGGTGAGAAGATTAGCGACCTGCCGGTAGCAGGAGCAGCGCCAGAATGGATGAGCGAGAAGGCAGTTTCTATTGGTTTTTATTTTGTGGCCAGCGGCGTATTCACTGTTTTTGGCACGCCTCAACCGGTTCTAGGAAGTCAGAAAGTAACCGATTTTATTACCGGAGACCTCCAGGACTTAGTGGGAGGAAAATTTGCTTTTGAGGTTGATCCCATAAAAGCCGCACATCTGATGATTGAACATATTGATAAGAAAAGAAAAGATTTGAAGCTCAAGCCGGTAATGTATGAATGAAAAATAGTAGGGACGGTTCTCAACTCAAAGCAAAAGTGTCCCTTTTCAGGGGACACTTTAAGATTATCTTGAGAACCGTCCCTGAGACGAGATGAAGCAGTTATATTATGATGTAAAAAAATGCCTGGGTTGTAAATCCTGCGAGATCGCCTGTGCCGTGGCGCATTCTCTTACGGGCGATTTATTTAAGGCGTTTAAAGAAGAAGTTTTATCCCTGCCCAGGAAAAAAGTTTTAGCCTCAAAAGATAAGAACTATCCGGTTTCCTGTCGGCATTGTAAAGACCCCGTCTGCGTAGATGCCTGTATGGCTGCGGCCTTGGTTTATGATAAAGAAAAAGGCATGGTCCTGCATGACGATAAGCGCTGCGTAGGATGCTGGATGTGCGTGATGGTTTGTCCCTACGGCGCTATCAGGCCGAATATAAAGACAAAGTTACCCTTACGCTGTGATAAATGTAAGGATAAAGATGAACCGAGTTGTGTTAAGGCCTGCCCTACGGGTGCGATTATCTGGCAAGAGGAACTTAGTTTGAAAGTTTAAATGTTTTAATGTTTTAATGTTGTTGGAGGTAATAGGTTAAGGATGAAACAATACGTTATAATCGGCAATTCGGCAGCAGGCATAAGCGCGGCTGAGGCAATAAGAAAAAATGACGTAGCCGCTAAAATCCTCATTTTTTCCGATGAGGATTATCCTGCCTATTGCCGTTGCCTTATCTCTTATTATTTAGCCGGCGACGTAAAAGAAGAAAAGATTTTATACCGGCCGGAAGATTTCTACCGCGAAAATAATATTGAGTTATTTTTGAATAAGAAAGTAGCGCGCATTGACCCTAAGAAGAGCCGTATAACTTTAGAAGATAAGACTCAGGTCAGTTACGACACCTTGCTTATAGCCACAGGCGCTTCGCCAAAATTACCCGAGACAAAAGGTATTAAGAAAAGGGGCGTATTTGGCCTGCGCACTATAAAAGACGCGAAAGAAATCTCCGGCCTCCTGCCAATAACCAAGGCAGCCTGTGTTTTGGGCGGCGGCCTCGTCGGGCTTAAAGCCGCGTATGCTTTAAAAAAGAGGAATGTCGGCGTAAAAGTAGTGATTAAGTCCAGGCAGGTATTATCGCAGATGCTGGATTCTGAGGCAGCCGGTTTTGTGCAGAAAAGATTAGAGGAGAACGGTATTGAATTCATTTTAGGTGAGGATGTAGCAGAGATTATCGGTAACGGCGACATAAAGGCGATTAAGCTTGGTTCGGGCAAGGCCTTTGAAACCTCGCTGGTCGTCGTAGGTAAGGGCGTTACCCCGAATATGGACCCCATCAAGGAAACAGAGATAAAATTTAACGAAGGCATAATTACCAATAATCTTTTACAGGCTAACATAGCTAATATTTACGCTGCCGGTGATTGCGCGGAGAGTTTTGATCTAACTTTGGGCGGGCTTTGCGTGAATGCCCTTTGGCCGGTGGCAGTGGAACAGGGCAGGGTTGCCGGTGCGAATATAGCCGGAGGAAATTTGAATTACGCGGGTTCTCTGGGCATGAATTCCATAGAATTTTTTGGCCTGCCTGCGGTATCTTTGGGTATATATAAAGTAAAAGACGGCGAGGCCGGTTTTGAAGAACTAAAACTCCATGATACAAAGGCAAATCTTTACAAAAAGATAATCTTAAAAGATAATTTTGCGGTGGGGGCAATATTGGTAGGCGATATTAAGAATAGCGGCGTCCTCTTGAGATTGATTAGAGAGCGCATAGAGGTATCGTCTTTTAAGGATAAGTTACTCCGGGAGAATTTCGGTTACCCTGATATTATGGCTTTAGTTAAAGATAAGGAGCACTTATATGTCTAAGGTTGTAGCTACTTCGGTTATAAAGGGCGCGCATGAAATTTTTAAAGAGGCCTCAAGTTTTTTAGACAAGGCCATCAAAGAAAAAGGGCCTAGTCAGAAAATCGATTTTCCCGAAACGGCATTCTATCTGCCTTTAGCTAATGCACTCCTGGGCGCGAAGGTTGAGACCTTAAAGGAGGCATTACCTATTTTAGAACATGCTAAGTCCCTTTTACCTAAACCGCCGTCGGATAAAGTCTGGCTTCCCTACCTTGGGGATGCCTTGAATGCGGGTATGTCGGCATTATTCTGCGAAGAAATTATTGTGGCGCTACGCTATCTTTACAGCGAAGAGCCGCAAAAGGATTGTAACGGTTTCTTTACGGATACGATTATGCGTTCCCTGGGGATACAACTGGTAGACGGCCGTATGCCGGGGTTTGCGGCGATACTGGGGGCTGCCCCGGATAATAAAACAGCAGTGGATATTATACGGCAGCTGCAACAGAGGAATATCCTGATTTTTGTCGGTTCTTCCGTCAAGGGACGCTCCATCATCGACCAGCTCTTGGAAGAAAACGTGCAGATGGGCTGGGATAATTATATTGTCCCTTACGGCCGCGATACCATTTCTGCGATATATCCCTTGAACTGGGCCATACGCTCCGCTTTGACCTTCGGCGGGATTAAGCCCGGCCAGGCACAAAAGTGCCTGATGTATACCAAAGAGCGCGTCTTTGCCTTCGGGCTGGTCTTAGGCGAACTTGATGATATAAAGTATGCTACCGGCGCCGGGGCAATTAATATGGGTTTCCCCATCATTGCCGATACGGATATCCCGGAAATAAAACCCTCGGGGATTACGGTTTATGAGGCGTTGGTAAAGGAATTAGATTATAAAAAGATTGTGCCGCGTTGCATAGAGGTAAGGGGCGTTAAAGTGAAGATTACCTCTATACCCATACCGGTTGCTTATGCCGCGGCATTTGAGGGTGAACGCGTCAGGAAAGAACAATTGTATGTTGAATTCGGCGGTAAGGCTAGCCATGCCTTTGAATACCTAACGACCAAAAAGTTAGATGAAGTTGAAGACGGCAAGGTAGAGCTTATTGGCGAGGATATCGACCGGATGGAGAAAGATAAAAAGGCCATGCCCCTGGCGATTGTGGTGGAAGTAGCCGGCCGCAAAATGCAAAAAGACTTCGAACCCATATTAGAGCGCCAGATCCACCGCTTTGTTAATTATGCCATGGGCCTGATGCATATAGGCCAGAGGGATATGAACTGGATCAGGATATCCAACGATGCCTTTAATAAGGGTTTCCGGCTTAAGCATATCGGCGTAATTTTACATGCCATGCTGCACCAGGAATACAGCGCCATCCTGGACAAGGTACAGGTGAAAATATATACTAAATCAGCGGATGTGGAAAAATTATTACCTCAAGCCAAGAAGGTTTTTGATGAGCGCGATGAGCGTATTAGCGGCATGACTGATGAGAGCGTAGATACGTTTTACAGCTGCACGCTCTGTCAGAGTTTTGCCCCTAATCATGTCTGTATTATTACCCCCGAGCGCCTCGGGTTATGCGGGGCATATTCCTGGCTTGACGGCAAGGCCTCTTACGAGATTGTCCCGACGGGGCCAAACCAGCCTGTGCTAAAGGGTGAACTGCTCGATGAGAAATTGGGGCAGTGGAAAAATATAAATGAATTCGTAAACCAGAAATCCAATAAGGCCATCGAAAAGGTAAGTATGTATTCCCTGATGGATTCTCCGCAATCGTCTTGCGGCTGTTTTGAGTGTATCGTGGCGATTATCCCGGAAGCAAACGGGGTGATGGCCGTGCACAGGGATTATCCTGGGATGACCCCCTGCGGCATGACCTTCACTACCTTAGCCGGTTCAGTAGGCGGAGGCGTGCAGACCCCGGGTTTCTTAGGCGTGGGTAAGCTTTATATAGTGAGCAAGAAGTTTATTTCAGCCGAAGGCGCATTAAAGCGCTTAGTTTGGATGCCTAAAGAGTTAAAAGAGTTGTTGGGGGATAAGTTAAAAAAACGCGCTCAAGATTTAGGCGAACCTGATTTAATTGATAAGATCGCCGATGAAACAATAGCTACGACGCAAGAAGAGCTGTTGGTTTTTTTGCAGAAGGTGCACCATCCTGTCCTGGATTTGCCGCCGTTGATGTAATTTTCTCTTGACCGGCTATGGGTTTTCTTATATACTAAAAAACACGAGAATGCCAAATTACCCCGCAAAGTTGCTCCCCTTTTATTTTATTATTGCCGTGCTTTTTTTGCCCCTGCCCGGTTTCTGCGCGCAAGGCAGCGGTTTGACCGTGCTTCAGGAAGAGGCGATAAGTTATCGTGAAAGAGGCCTGGCATTACAGCAGGAAGGTAAGATAGAAGAGGCCTTCTCCTATTACCAGAAGGCGATTGTCCTTGACCCTTCTTATGCGCCAGCGTATAACGACACCGGAGTTATTCTTGAAACTCTCGGGCAGCCTGCGCAGGCAAAACAGATGTATCTTAAGGCGATAGAATTAGAACCGGATTATCCTAATAGCTATTCTAATTTGGCCCTGCTCTATGAAGGCCAAGGCAAATATAGCGATGCTGTGGGATGTTGGGTAAAAAGAATAAAGCTGGGTGATCCCTTAGACTCCTGGGTAGAAATAGCAAAGAAGCAAATCAGAGGGATTTCGCTTCTTTATCCTGAAGCCTGTCAGCAGTTCCTAGAGCCTCTTGAGCAACAACAAGAACAGCTTGATATAAAAATCAAAAAATTAAGAAATCAAAAAGCCGCCTTAGACAAACAGAAGCAGGATTTAATTCGTAAAGAACAAGGCCTTCAAGCCAAATATCCGCAGCTTTCAGAACAAATAACTAACTTAGAATCTCAATCTTTAGATTTAAGCATCCGTAAAGAAGATATTAGGCGCCAGCTTCAGGAGAGCCAGGGCCAGAGAGAGTTCTTTGAAGAGCAGCAAAAACAACTTGAGGATACGCTTAAAGAATTAGAGACCCAGAAATTCATTTTAGACAAACAGAAAGAGGGCCTTAAGGAACTTCCAAAGCAAATAGCCGGCTTGGAGGCCCAATCTTTAGACTTTGACAAACGAAGAGAGGAATTGATGTTTCGACTTCAAGAAAATCAACGGCAACTCTCGCAGGTCTCTGAAGAATTGCTCCGGGTTGAAGATAGGGGCAGCCAGCTGAACGGAGAATTTGGGGCCTTGGAAAAAGAACAGGAAGAATTGAATTCTGTGCTCTCTTTATTTAGGCCCTTGAGAGAAAGCCGGATTCTTCCGTCTGAAGGGCAAACCGCGCAACCTGAAAGAGATCAAAAGGGGCAGGAGCCCTTTGGCCAGGTTGAGCCTCAAATAGAAACAGAAACGCCCCGGCTCAGCAAAAAAGAGGAGCCTCTTGAAGAAGGATTATTAGAGGAAAAGAACGAGGAAAGAAAACAATTATTTGAAAAAAAAGAAGGGCAGGCATTAGAAGAAGATACTGCCTTGCAGGCTCAACCAGATAATAAAAGCCGCGCCTTAGGGCATTTAGAACTCGCCAGGCGGAGTTTTTATCAGGGCCAATACACCGCGGCTTTAAAAGAAGCCACTGTGGCGGAATATCTGGACCCTTCCGATACAGAAATCAGCGACCTGGTAAATACGATCCGTAATAAACTTTTAGAATGAGATAGAGCTGCAAAATCATCCAGCCCTTAATCAATTTCCGTGTTTAATTAATGTTAAAAAAAGATTCTCCCGGGCCTATTTTTTAAATGGTTGAATCGAGATTATTTTTAATCGATGCTACTGCCTTTTGTTACAGGGCCTTTTACGCACTACGCGGCTTGAGCACATCTTTTGGCCAGCCGACAAACGCCGTCTATGGTTTTATAAATATATTAAATAAAATCTTAAAAGAGAAAAAGCCGGAGTTTTTGGCGGTGTGTTTTGACGTTTCCCGGGACACCTTCAGGCTTAAGAAATTTGCGGAGTATAAAATACAGCGTCCGCCGATGCCCGAAGGCCTAAGCGGCCAAATCCCGATTATTAAAGAGATAATCTCTGCTTATGGCATAGCCATATTTGAAAAAGAAGGTTTTGAGGCAGACGATATCATCGCTACCCTGGCTAAGAGGGCAAAAGAAAAAGGCATAGCCACAACCATAGTCAGCTCCGATAAAGATATCCTGCAGTTAGTGGATGAGGGTATCGCGGTGTTTAGCCCCGGTAAAAACGAAGACACAATATATGACGGGCAAAGAGTCTTTGCGCGTTTTGGAGTGGAGCCAAAGAGGATGACTGATGTAGTCGCGCTGATGGGGGATGATGTGGATAATATCCCCGGCGTTGCCGGTATCGGAGAGAAGACGGCGGTAGGGTTGATTAAAGAGTTCGGGTCATTGGAGGGACTATTAAATAATATTGATAAAATAAAGCCGCCGCGCTTAAAGGCGGCAGTAGAGGGTAATATTGATAAAATAAAATTAAATAAAGAGTTGGCTGTCCTGGATGAAGAGGTGGCGCTGGATTTTGAATTAGAGAAATTGAAAGTAAGCGCGCCGAATACCAAAGAATTATTCCGGCTCTTTAAATCCCTGGAGTTCAAGATTTTATTAAAAGATTTGGAAGCCGTTCAGGAGGAGGGAGAAAAACAAGAGGCAGTTGTTTTTAATGAGGCACAATTAAAAGAATTAATAGGGGGGGCAGGCGAGATTATCTTATCCGGAGAGGATTTTAACAGCCTGGTTTTTTGCTTAAAAGATAAAGTCTTCCGCGCGGGGGATCCCGGAACGGACTTAAAAAATATATTATCCAACCCTTCGATAAAAAAAATAAGCCATGATTTAAAAAAAATAAGCGTATCTTTGGCCCGCCAAGGCGTTATTCTTGAGGGTTTAAGTTTTGATACCATGCTTGCCGGATATTTAATCAATCCCTCGAAACCCGGATATAACTTGGCCGATTTGGCTTTTGATTATCTGGGCGAATTAATTAAAGGCAGTTCCGTGGATAGCCCTAAGGCGGTAACTCTGATTAGGCAGCTTGTGCCGAAGCTGGAAAAGGAATTGCAGGATAGAGAGTTGATTAATCTTTTTAATGAAATTGAAATGCCGTTAGTAGAAGTCCTGGCGCAGATGGAATTAACCGGGATAAAATTGGATACGCAGGTCCTGGATGGGCTTTCTCGGGATTTAGAAAAGAGGCTGATTCAGCTGATAGAAGATATTTACCGGATGAGCGGCTGCCAGTTCAATATAAATTCTCCAAAACAATTAAGGGATATCTTATTTGAAAAACTAAAATTACCCGTGGTCAAGCGCTCTAAAACCGGGCCGTCTACCGACGAGGAGGTCTTAAGAAAATTGGCGGATAAGCATAAATTGCCCAAGGCATTATTGGAATACCGCCAGTTGATGAAACTAAAAAACACATATATAGATGTCCTGCCGGGTTTAATTGACCCGGTAACCGGAAGAATTCACACTTCTTTTAACCAGACAGCGACTGAAACCGGCAGGCTCAGCTCAAGCGCGCCTAATTTACAGAATATCCCCATAAAAACGGATATAGGCAGGAACATAAGGCGCTCGGTAGTCGCTTTTAGTAAAGACAGCTGCCTGTTGTCGTGTGATTATTCGCAGATAGAGCTAAGAATTTTAGCGCACATCTGTAAAGATGAAAACCTCACTTTCGCGTTTAAGAATGATAAAGATATACATAAGGCCACTGCTTCTTTGATCTATGGCACAGAAGAAAAGGATGTTACCGATTCTATGCGCGAAACCGCAAAGAGGGTAAATTTCGGGATTGTTTACGGCTTGACCTCTTTCGGGCTTTCGCGGGATTTGGGCATATCCGTTGATGAGGCCCAAAATTTTATTGATGCCTATTTTTCCCGGTATCCTAAAGTAAAAGATTATGTAGAGCAACAGATTGATAGGGCCAAAAAAGACGGTTTCGTTACAACCATTTTAGGCAGGCGCAGGTATATCCCCGAAATCAATAACAAAAATCAGGGTATCCGCCAGGTAGCCGAGAGGCAGGCAATAAATACCCCTATCCAGGGTTCAGCCAGCGACCTGATAAAATTGGCGATGATACAGATCCACGGCCGGATAAAGAAAGACAACCATAAAGCAAGGATGATCCTGCAGATCCACGACGAATTATTATTTGATGTCCCCGAAGGAGAATGGGATGAACTTGTAGATATCGTAAAGGACAGGATGGAGAATGTCTTAAAACTTGACGTGCCCATAAGGGTAGATATTAAAAAGGGCAGGAATTGGTTAGAAATGGAGGCAATTAAATGCGGATAGCTATTTGCGCTTCGGAAGTTGTGCCTTTTGCCAAGACAGGCGGTTTAGCGGATGTAGCCGGGGCATTACCCCTGGAGTTAGAGTCATTAGGCCAAGAAACGATAGTCATCATGCCCCGCTATAAAGCCATACAAGACCCTAAATTCAAGATCCAGAGATTAAAACCGGATGTCTCTTTTTCGGTTATCGGGAAAAACCTGAAAGTATATTTCATAGAAAAAGATGCATATTTTAACCGTGACGGGCTCTATGGAGATAAGAACGGGGATTATCCGGATAATCTCGACAGGTTCTCCTATTATTCCAGGAGGTCCCTGGAACTTTTAAAAGAAATAAATTTCAAGGCGGATATAGTGCATTGCCACGATTGGCAGAGCGCCCTTATCCCGGTCTACCTGAAAACATTATACAAAGGCGACCCTTTTTATAAGAATACGAAATCAATATTAACCATACACAATATCGGCTATCAGGGCCTCTTTCCCAAAGAGGAATTTCCCAAGTTAGGCCTGGACTGGAGTATTTTTAACATTGAGGGCCTGGAATTCTACGATAAAATAAACATCTTAAAAGGCGGCATGGAATTCTCTGATTTGATTAATACCGTAAGCGAGGCTTATAGCAAAGAGATACAGACTAAAGAGTTTGGCTTCGGCCTGGAAGGAATTTTAAATAAGCGCCGCGAGTGCGTATTCGGGATAATAAACGGCCTGGATTATTCCATCTGGAACCCGCGGGACGATAAATTCATCGTGAAGAATTATTCCCTGGAAAGTATAACGGATAAGGGCAAAAATAAAGAAGAGCTACAGAGAATCTGTAAACTTCCCCTCAAGCCGGGCGTGCCTGTTTTTGGTATCGTCTCCAGGTTAGCCGAGCAGAAGGGTTTTGATATCTTAACCGATGCCATAGAAGAAATCTGCAAGATGAAGCTGCAATTGGTTATCCTGGGCACAGGCGATTTAAAATACCATGTTATCCTGGATAATATTGCCAAGAGCTACCCTGAGGTCGTTTCCCTGCATTTAAAATTTGATGACACCCTGGCGCATAAGATATACGCCGGTTCTGATGTATTCCTGATGCCTTCAAAATACGAACCCTGCGGCCTAGGCCAAATGATCAGCTTAAGCTACGGCACGATACCGTTAGTATTTAAGACCGGGGGCCTGGCTGATACCGTAAATGCGGATAACGGTTTTGTGTTTGATAAATATACAAAAGAAGATTTGGTTAAGACAATAAAGAAGGCAGTTAAGGCATTCGGCGACAAGAAAAAATGGCCCGCGCTTATACGCCGGGCCATGCAATGTAATTTCTCCTGGAAGGAATCCGCCAAAAAATACCTTACGTTGTATGAAAAGGCAAAGTCGCGATAAAAAAATAACCCTGGGCCTGACCGGAAGTTTTGGCAGCGGCAAGACTACGGTAGCCGGAATCTTTAGGTCTTACGGCGCTAAGGTTATTGATGCGGACAGGATTGCCCACAGCGTCATTAAACCGGGCACGGGGGTTTATCAGGCGATAGTCAGCGCCTTTGGGCGGAATATTCTTAAAGGGGGTAAGTCCGTCAACCGTAAGAAATTAGCCGCAATAGTATTCGATGACCCGGGTTCCCTCGGCAGGTTAAATAAGATTATGCACCCTGAAATTATCAGGATTATCAAAAAAAAGATAAGCTCGATACCGGGAGGCGTTATTGTTTTAGACGCGCCGCTGCTTATTGAGAAAGGATTGGAAAAAATAGCGGATAAATTGATCGTGGTAAATATAACGGCTAAAAAACAAATAGAGAGGGTTGCCCAGAAAACCGGAGCAAATAAAGAGGATATCTTAAAAAGGATTAAAGCGCAGATACCCTTGCGCAATAAGGTCCGCTTGGCGGATTTTGTAATAGATAATAGCGGCAGTAAGGAAGAGACAAGGAAGCAAGTACAGAAAATAAGGAGGTTGTTGTGGAGAAGTTAGATATAGTAAATCTGAAAGAAATAAAAATTTCCGAACTGAATAAATTGGCTAAGGAATTGAATATCAACGGCATAAGCGGCCTGAAAAAACAGGAGCTGATTTTTAAAATACTGCAGGCCCAGGCGGAAAAAGAAGGGCTGATGTTCGGCGAAGGTGTCCTGGAGATACTGGCAGAGGGATTCGGATTTTTACGCTCGCCCAACTATAATTATTTACCCTGCCCCGACGATATTTATGTGTCTCCTTCCCAGATACGGAAGTTTGATTTAAGGACAGGGGATACGGTAAGCGGAGAAATCCGTCCGCCTAAGGAAGGGGAAAAATATTTCGCCCTTTTAAAGGTCCAGGCAGTGAACTTTGAGAACCCCGAGGATGCCAAAGACAAGATCCTCTTTGATAACCTAACCCCCATATATCCGCATGATGAATTTAACCTGGAGACAAAACCCGACGAGATATCCATGCGCGTTATTGATTTATTGGCGCCCATAGGCAAGGGCCAGCGCGGGCTGATTGTCGCCCAGCCTTACAGCGGCAAGACCGTGTTATTGCAGAAGATCGCTAATTCCATAACAACTAACCACCCCGATACAATACTAATCGTACTGCTGATAGACGAGCGGCCGGAAGAAGTCACCGATATGCAGCGGCACGTGAAGGGCGAGGTAATATCCTCTACTTTTGATGAGCCTCCGGAGAGGCACGTGCAGGTCGCTGAGATTGTCTTAGAAAAGGCAAAGAGGCTGGTAGAGCATAAAAAAGACGTGGTCGTCCTTTTGGATAGCATCACGCGCCTGGCCAGGGCCTATAACTCTGTGATACCGCATAGCGGCAAGGTATTATCAGGGGGCATAGACTCCAATGCCTTACAAAAGCCTAAGAGATTTTTTGGCGCTGCCCGCGCTATAGAAGAGGGCGGCAGCTTAACCATCATCGCAACGGCCTTAGTGGATACGGGCAGCCGCATGGATGAGGTCATCTTTGAAGAATTCAAAGGCACCGGAAATATGGAATTACAACTGGACAGGAACCTCTTCCAGCGCAGGATCTACCCGGCCATTGATATAAAACGTTCAAACACCAGGCACGAAGAATTACTCCTTAAGCAGGAGAAGCTGCAGAAGGTCTGGATATTACGAAAAGTCTTGAACGAATTAAATAATGTGGAGGCAATGGAACTTTTGATTGAAAAGTTAGCTAAGACCAAGGATAATGAGGAGTTCTTAAATAGTATGAACCAATAAAATAAGGTGTCAATGTGTCAAAGTGTCATGTGTCAAAGAAAAGATTTAACTTTGATACCTTGATACTTTGATACTATGACACAAACTGATTTATCTACGAGGAGGTTTTAAATGAAAGACAAGATTCATCCCAAGTACCAGGATTGTGTGATTGTCTGCGCCTGTGGTAATACCATACATACGCGTTCCACTAAACCCAGTATCAGGGTGGAGATCTGCGCGAAATGCCATCCGTTTTTTACGGGTAAGCAAAAATTCGTAGATTCCGCAGGTAGGGTGGATAAGTTTATGAAGAAATACGCTAAAAAACAAGCGCCAAAGGCAGAGGACGCCCAGTAAAGGATGTTTGAGCAATTAGAGCAGTTAGAAAAACGCTACCAGGAATTAGAGCGCCTTCTGGCTTCGTACGAAACCGTATCTGACAAGGAACAGTATAGCCAGTACGCGAGGGATTTGTCAGAGCTGAAGGAGACTGTATCTATATTCCGGGAATATAAGAAGATTATTAAGGAAACGCAGGACCTGGAAAATACGCTTAAGGAAAAACACGAGCGTGAATTCCTGGCTTTGGCTAAGGCGGAATCAGAGGATTTAAAAAATAAGAAAGCGGATTTAGAGCTGAAACTGAAAAATATTTTAAAGGGAGAAGATAAGGACCTGGGCCGTGATATCATCGTCGAGATACGCCAGGGTACCGGAGGCCTGGAGGCGGGACTATTCGCCGGTGACCTTTACCGGATGTATACAAAATATGCCGCCAGAAAATCCTGGGCCGTAGAATCGATGTCCGCGCATCCTAATGAACTGGGAGGTTTTAAAGAAATAGTCTTTAGCGTAAAAGGCAAAGAGGCCTACAAACGCCTTAAGTTTGAAAGCGGCGTGCATCGCGTCCAGCGCGTCCCTACTACGGAAGCGCAGGGCCGCATCCATACCTCTACCGCTACGGTAGCGGTATTGATGGAACCCGAAGAGGTGGATTTTTCGGTTGACCAGAAAGATCTGCGCATTGATACCTACAGGTCTTCAGGCCCGGGCGGGCAGCATATGCAAAAGAGCGATTCTGCGGTAAGGATTACGCATTTGCCTTCGGGGGTGGTGGTGGCCTGTCAGGATGAGCGTTCACAATTAAAGAATAAAACTAAAGCAATGAGGATTCTGCGCGCAAGGCTTATGGATATAAAACAACAGGAGGAATCTAAAAAGATCTCCCAGGAGAGGAAATCCCAGATCGGCTCAGGAGACAGGAGCGAGAAAATCCGTACCTATAATTTTCCTGACCGCCGCGTCACCGACCATAGGATAAACCTGACCCTGCACCAATTGGAAGCGGTATTGGAAGGCGACTTGGATGAGTTATCTGATGCATTGATAAAAGCAGCAGAGGGAAAAAAGAATGAATGAGGCAGAGTTATTATTTACCGATATATTGAATTGCGACCGGCTGTCTTTATATGTAAATAAAGATTTATCTCTGGATAAAATCAGCTCTTCTTTGGTATCCGCTGCTTTAAAAAGACGGATAAAAAGTGAACCTATACAATATATATTAGGTAAGGCAGAATTTATGGGCTTGCAATTTAAGGTAACTCCGGATGTGCTGATACCCAGGCCGGAGACGGAGATTTTAGTAGAAACAGCAATAAAGCTGGTGTCAGGTGTCAGGTGTCAGGTGTCAGGTGTCAATATTTTGGATTTAGGTACAGGTTCAGGATGCATTGCTGTGTCTTTGGCAAAATTTTTACCTGAAGCAGAAATCCATGCTACAGATATTTCTGAAAGTGCCTTAGAGATAGCCAGGGCTAATGCCCGGTTAAATAGAGTGGACAATAGCATCAGTTTTTTCCAAAGTGATTTACTTACAGCTTATAGCTTAGAGCTTACAGCTTACGATATAATTGTTTCTAACCCACCTTATGTCCCTACGCAGGAAATTGACACGTTGCAACCAGAGATACAATATGAGCCGCGAATTGCCCTAGACGGCGGCGAAGAAGGGTTAGATTTTTACCGCAGGATAATCCAGGATGCGCCCGGATATCTAAAAGAGGGAGGTTTTTTAATTATGGAGGCGGGGTTCGGGCAAAAGGATGCGATAAAAAATGTTTTTCAAAAATCCGGATTTTTTAAGGTAATAGAATGGATTAAGGATTATAATAATATAGACAGAGTCGTTGTAGCTAAAAAAGAAAGATAAATATGGATAAGTTGATCATTGAAGGCGGGGTAAAACTAAAAGGCGAAGTTACTGTATCGGGTTCTAAAAACGCGGTCTTACCCATTTTGGCGGCGGCCCTTTTGACGGACGACCATTGTATTATCAGGGGTGTGCCTAATCTGCGGGATACGCACACCATGTTAAAAATTTTACGTTCTCTGGGCAAGAGTGCCGAGTTCGATAAAGGCGCAGTTGCCATTGGCCCGAATAAGCACGCCAATTTTATCGCCGATTATAAACTCGTCTCTACCATGCGCGCCTCATTCTGTGTTTTGGGGCCGCTGCTTGCTAAGCTAAAGAAGGCAAAAGTTTCTCTACCCGGCGGCTGTATTATCGGCGTGCGGCCCGTAGATTTACACCTTAAAGGGATTAGGGCTTTGGGTGCGGATATTGCTGTTGAGGCAGGCTATGTTATCGCCAAGGCAAAGCGGCTTAAAGGCAACCAGGTATACTTAGGCGGCGTTTATGGCTCATCGGTGTTGGCTACCGATAATGTAATGATGGCAGCTACCTTAGCGAGGGGTAAGACTATTATTGAATCCGCAGCCTGCGAGCCTGAAGTAGCAGACCTGGCGGATTTCTTGATTAAAATGGGCGCTAAAATAAAGGGCCACGGCACGCCGACCATAGAGATAGAGGGCGTCAGGCAATTACACGGCGCCGAACATAAGATAATCCCGGACAGGATAGAAGCAGGCACCTTAATAGTGGCTTCTTTGATTACAGGGGGGGATATTACCATAAAGAATATTTTTTCCAGGCATTTAGGCGCGGTCATTGATAAACTTGAAGAAGCGGGTGTTTCTCTAAAAAATACCGATAATTCAATCCGCGTCTGCCCTAAACGCAGGCTAAAGCCCATAAATATTACTACCTTGCCTTATCCGGGTTTTCCTACGGATATGCAGGCGCAGATGATGAGCTTAATGAGCGTTACTGCCGGCATAAGCGTAGTTACCGAGAAGATTTATCCGGATAGGTTTATGCATGTGGCTGAGCTTAACCGTATGGGCGCGCGCATCCAAAGAGAAGGCCCGCATGCGATTGTTGAAGGCGTAAAACAATTATCGGGCGCTCCGGTCATGGCCTCGGACTTACGCGCATCTGCTTGTTTAGTCTTGGCCGGATTAGTGGCACGCGGCAAGACCGCAGTATCCAGGATTTATCATCTGGAGCGCGGATATGAAAATATGGAAGCAAAATTAGAGAGGTTGGGTGCAAAAATCTGGAGAGAAAAAGAATGATACTTATGATTGATAATTACGATTCCTTTACCTATAACCTCGTCCAATATTTAGGGGCCCTGGGCGCAGATATCAGGGTATTCAGGAACGACAAAATCAGCATAGATAAAATTAAGAAACTTAAGCCCGGGAAAATTGTGATTTCACCCGGGCCGGGCCGTCCGGAAGGCGCGGGTATCTCCTGCGAGGTGATTAAAAAATTTGCCGGTAAAATTCCTATATTAGGGGTGTGTCTGGGCCACCAGTGCCTGGGCTATGTTTACGGCGGCCGCATTATCGGCGCAAAGAGGCTGATGCACGGAAAAACCTCGCTTATTTATCATAACCGAAAGACTATATTCCGCGGCATACCTAATCCTTTTGAAGCTACACGTTACCATTCTCTGGTGGTAGAAAAGAAAACCCTGCCTGAATGTTTAGAGATAATTGCCTGGACAAAAGAATCAGAGATTATGGGCCTAAAGCACAAAGAATATCCCTTATGGGGAGTGCAGTTTCACCCTGAATCTATCTTAACCAAAGTAGGGCAGGATATCCTCGCTAATTTCTTAGCCATATGATTAAAGAGGCGATAAACGAACTCTCCTTAAAAAATAATCTTACGCCGGATTTAATGCGCAAGGTCATGGAAGAAATTATGACCGGTAAAGCAAAGACGGCTGAGATTGTTTCTTTCTTGGACGCCTTAAATAAGAAAGGCGAAACAGTAGAAGAAATCACCGCTGCGGTCTCGGTCATGCGTAACCACGTGACTAAAATCCGCACAGATAAAGATGTGGTTTTGGACACCTGCGGGACAGGCGGAGACAAAAAAGGGACGTTTAATGTTTCTACGCTAGCGGCATTTGTGGCCTCTGGCGCAGGGATTACCGTAGCCAAACACGGTAACCGTTCGGTGTCAAGTTCCTGCGGCAGCGCGGATATATTAGAGGCATTAGGGGTCAATATCAATATGCCCAAAAAAAATATAGAAGAATGCCTTAATGATATCGGGATTGCTTTTCTCTATGCGCCTAATCTCCATCCGGCGATGAAATACGCCATGCCGGCGAGAAAACAAATGGGGGTGCGGACCATATTTAATATTTTAGGCCCTTTAACCAATCCCGCGGGCGCAACGCATCAATTATTGGGCGTATATGAAATACGCTGGGTAAAGATATTGGCCACGGTGCTGGGTAACCTGGGGACAACGCATGCGCTCGTCGTGCACAGCCAGGACGGCCTTGATGAAGTAAGCACTACTGCCAGGACCTACGTGAGTGAAACATATCAGGGCAGCTTAAAAGATTACGAAATAAATCCGCAGGATTTCGGATTTCCCAAAGTGCAGTTAGAAGACTTAAGAGGCAAAGAGGTTTGCGATAATACCCGGATCGTGCTTGATGTTTTAAAAGGGGAAGCCGGCCCTAAGCGGGACATAGTATTATTAAACGCCGCAGCTGCCATATACGCTGCCGATAAGGCCAAATCGCTTGAAGAGGGAATAAAGATGGCTTCTGAATCCATAGATTCAGGTAAGGCATTAGAAAAGCTGGAAGCGCTTAAAGAGTATTCACAAAAAAATAAATGAAAAAAGCAGATATCCTAAAAGAAATTGTAGAGAAAAAGAAAGAAAAGATTATTTTAACCAAGCAGCAGCTCCCCGAGGAAGAGTTAAAGGCTAAAGTGCTCGGCCTTATGCCTACGCGCCCTTTTATGGAAGCCATAAGTAAGCCAAGGCAGATTTTTCTGATTGCCGAGATAAAAAGACAATCCCCTTCGCGGGGTATCATCCGCCAGGAATTCAATCTTGCCCAGATTGCCCGTATTTATCAGGAGGCAGGAGTTACGGCAGTATCGGTATTGACCGAAGAGGATTATTTCGGCGGCAGCATATCTTACCTCAATGAAGTGAAAAATATTGTGCAATGCCCCGTATTAAGAAAAGATTTTATTTTAGAGCCATACCAGGTTTATGAGTCCAGATTCTACGGCGCGGATGCCATATTGCTGATTGCGGATTTATTGTCTAAGGAGAAGCTGTCCGAGCTGATGCAGATAGCCGAAAGCCTGGGGTTGGATTGTTTGGTAGAAGTCCATGATGAGAAGGAATTAAAAAAGGTCTTAAGCCTGAAGGCGCCTTTAATCGGGATAAATAACCGCAATTTACATACTTTAGAGGTAGATTTTAAGACTACGGAGAATTTATTTCTCCTTATCCCAAAAGGTAAGGTGGTGGTAGTAGAGAGCGGTATCAAGAGCAGCCAGGATATATTATTTTTAAAGATCCTGGGGGTCAGCGCGGTCTTAATCGGCGAAGCGATTATGGAAGCGCAGGATATAAAGAAGAAGATAGAAGAGCTGATGGGATGGTAATTTAGTCGTTAGTCGTTGGTCGTTAGTTGTTAGTTGAGGTGTGATGGTAAAAGTAAAGATATGCGGGATAACGAATTTAGAGGATGCGCTAAAAATCGCAGGGCTTAAACCCGATGCCTTAGGGTTTGTTTTTTATCAGAAGAGCCCCAGGTATATCCGGCCGGATAAGGCCAGAGAAATCATCAGGCATATCCCTAAATCAATTAAGAAGGTGGGGGTTTTTGTTGACGAAAAGGAAAATAACATCAAACGCATTGCCAAAGATTTAAAGCTGGATATGCTGCAGTTTCACGGCGATGAATCGCCGGAATTTTGCGCCAAATTCAAAGGTTATAAAATAATCAAGGCATTCAGGATAAAAGACAGGGTAGATTTCAGGGGTATCTTGAGGTATAGAACTTATGCTTATCTTTTTGATACCTTTGTAAAATCAAAGATAGGCGGCACAGGCAAGAGGTTTAACTGGGAGCTGATAAGGCATTTGAGCGGTTTTCATAAGCCCATATTTTTATCCGGCGGGCTGAATGCCCAGAACGCCAAAGAGGCAATACAACAGGCGCATCCGGACTGGGTAGACGTATCGAGCTGTGTAGAAATAAAACCGGGTGAGAAAGACTATAAAAAAGCCAAGAGTTTCATTAAGGCGGTAAGGGAGAAGAGTTAGAGATGGAAAAATGCCCGTATTGCGCGGGCATAAGGTTACTTTTTAGATGCCCGTTGACGGCTTTTTATTTTTAACTTATAATAACGCAAATTGAAGAGGTGGATATGTTACCCGATAAAAAAGGACATTTTGACGGTTTCGGCGGCAGGTTTGTCCCTGAGACGCTGATACATGCCCTGGATGAGCTGGAAAAAGAGTATAAGAAGGCCAGGCGCGATAGAAAATTTAATCAAGAACTCGATTATTATCTTAAAGAATATGCCGGCCGGCCCACGCCATTGTATCTCGCTAAGAATTTAAGCAAACATCTGGGTATCAGAAAGATTTATCTTAAGAGAGAGGACTTGTTGCATACGGGCGCGCATAAGATAAATAATACCCTGGGCCAGGTTCTTCTGGCGCTAAGGATGGGAAAGAAACGCATTATTGCCGAAACCGGCGCCGGGCAACACGGAGTAGCCACAGCTACTGTTGCCGCTATGTTCGGGCTGGAGTGCGATATCTATATGGGTGAGGAAGATATCCAGAGGCAGAGGTTAAATGTCTTTCGTATGAAACTCTTAGGCGCCAGGGTTGTGCCTGTGAGCAGCGGCTCAAAGACGCTTAAGGATGCTATGACCGAGGCCTTAAGGGATTGGGTAACTAATGTGCGCCACACCCATTATATCATCGGTTCTGTTGCCGGGCCGCATCCGTATCCAGTGATGGTCAGGGATTTCCAATCAGTGCTCGGGCGCGAGGCAAGGCGGCAGATATTAAAAAAAGAAAAAAGGCTGCCGGATTATCTGGTAGCTTGTGTAGGCGGCGGTAGCAATGCTATGGGTTTATTCTATCCTTTTTATAATGACCGCAGAGTCAAATTTATCGGCGTAGAAGCAGGCGGTTTGGGTATAGCATCAGGAAAACATGCTGCTACTTTAGTGGGTGGAAAAACAGGGGTTTTACATGGCTCCAAATCCGGGCTCCTGGAAGATGAATTCGGCCAGGTAAAAATTGCCCACTCTATTGCCGCGGGTTTAGATTATCCCGGCGTAGGCCCGGAGCACGCTTATTATAAAAAGACAGGCCGGGCTACCTACGTGGCAGTCAACGACAAAGAAGCCCTGGAAGGCTTTAAATTATTATCGGAAACCGAAGGTATAATCCCGGCCTTAGAGCCTGCTCATGCCGTATTTTATCTTACCCGGCTGGCAGGAAAAATTAATAAAGACGCGATAATTATCCTTTGCCTTTCAGGCAGGGGGGATAAAGATTTGGATATTGTAGTGAAAGGATTGAAATTATGAATCCCACGCCTTCTAATTGCATGGATGTGGGATTTAAATAAACAGAATTCTTGAATAAGAGAGAAGGTGTGGGATGAACCGTATTGATAAAAAATTTAAGGATTTAAAGAAAAAAAATAAGAAAGCATTTATTGCCTTTATTACTGCCGGCTACCCGAACCTTGATACCACTCGAAAACTAGTATTGGAGTTTGCTAAAAACGGCGTGGATATTGTAGAATTAGGCGTTCCTTTTTCTGACCCTATGGCAGACGGGCCGATTATCCAGGAAGCGTCGCAGGAGTCCTTAAAGAGGGGTGTTAATCTTAACGATATATTAAAGTTAGTCAAGACGTTAAGGAAAGATACGGATATCCCTTTGTGCCTGATGACTTATTACAATCCCATATTTTGTTTTGGCGAAGAAAAATTCGCCAGGAAGGCCTCGGGGTCAGGAGTAGACGGCGTGATTATACCGGATCTGCCTCCTGAAGAAGCCGCGACTTTTATAGAGTCAGCGAAAAAATATGATTTAGATATTATCTTTTTTCTAGCACCCACAAGCACTAAAGAGCGGATGAAATTTATCTCCGGTGTCTCCCGGGGTTTTATTTATTATGTTTCCTTGACCGGAGTTACCGGAGTGCGTAAAAAGTTGCCTTCGGACCTGATAAATAACCTCAAGGCAGTGAAAAAAAATACCCGTAAACCCGTTTGCGTGGGGTTTGGGGTATCAAGCGCTAAGCAGGTAAGGCAGATTTATAAAATTGCCGACGGCGTAATCATAGGCAGCGCTATTATCAGGAGGATTAAAGAAAATATCGGCAGGCCTGATTTAGTAAAGAGGGTAGGCGGATTTATCCGTAAACTGAAAATATGAGCCGGATTTATAAAAATAAAATATTGGATAATGGCCTAAGGATAGTGGCGCATCCTATGAGTAAGATGCAGTCTGTGGCCATAGGTATCTGGATCAGGGTAGGCGGCAGGTATGAGTCCGCTGAATTTAAAGGCATAGCCCATTTCTTAGAGCACCTTGTCTTTAAGGGGTCGAAGAATTACTCCTGCCGTAAGATAAAAGAATCAATCGAAGGAGTAGGCGGCTCTTTAAACGGGTTCACCTCGGAAGAGTTGACTTGCTATCTGGTAAAAATCCCCTATTCCTATCTGGATATCGCCCTGAATGTCCTTTCGGATATGGTGAGAAACCCCCTGTTGCTGGAAAAAGAAATAAACAAGGAGAGGACGGTAATCCTGGAAGAAATAAAGATGTATAAAGACCTGCCCCAGAGTTATGTCTATGAATTATTGGACGAACTCCTCTGGCCTGATCAGCCGTTAGGGGCGCCTATTATAGGTACGGCTGATTCCGTGAATAAAATCAAGAGAGGCTCACTCTCCCTGTTTAAAGAAAGGTATTATACCGCGCCCAATATTATCATCAGTGTTGCGGGTGCTTTGGATTTTGATAAATTCACAGACAAGGTAAGCGCTATATTTTCCGCAGGACAGGATAAAAATATAAATGCCTTCTCGAAAGTAAGGGAGCAGCAATTCAAACCAAAATTAAAACTCTTATACAAAGAGACGGAACAGACCCATATGGCTTTAGGCTTTCGCGGGTTTAAGAGGGAGCATCCTTTAAAGTATGCCCTGGGGCTCTTGCATATAGTTTTGGGGGCAAATATGTCCAGCCGGCTCTTTAATGAAGTCAGGGAAAAGAATGGCCTGGCTTATGAGATAGGCACGCAGGTGAAATATTTTCAGGATACGGGGGCATTTATCGTCCATGCCGGAATTGATAACCGCAACGTCAGCGAGGCCATAAAGCTTATCCTCAAAGAGCTGAAGAAGGCCAAGGATAAGCTGGTTACTGCTGCCGAATTTAAACGGGCAAAAGAATTTTATCTGGGCCAGCTCATGCTTGCCCTGGAGGACACCCTTGACCATATGCTCTGGATAGGCGAATCTCTCGCCACCCTGGATAAGGTTTATTCCCTTGAGGATATCATCAAAGAGGTGCGGAAGGTAAAACGGGAAAATATCCGCGAGGCAGCCGAATCCATATTACAGGAAGGAAGATTAAATCTTGCTTTGATCGGCCCGCTTAAAGATAAAGAAAAAGAGATATACCGCCAGCTGAATTAAACTAAAGCCGTATTTAAAAAATGCATAATACACTTTCGCTACCCGTAATATTAATATCCTTATTCATTCTGGCGTTACTCTCGTTTTTTTTCTCTGCTTCTGAAACCGCAATCATCGGCTTAAGCAAGTTACGCCTGCGCCATATGCTCACCAAGGGTATTAAACGAGCACAGAATGTCCACCGTTTGGTGACAAAACTGGATAAGTTTATCGCTACTCTTTTAATCGGGAATAATTTTGTCAACGTAGCTATATCAGCCATAATCACGGCAATAGTGGTTCAAGTATTAGGTTATAGATGGGGAGTAATTATCGCTACTCTGATTACGTCGTTTTTTATACTCATCTTTTGCGAAATAACCCCCAAGATTTTAGCGACGAAACACACGGAAAAGGTCGCCCTCTTTAGCGCCCCGCTTATGGAAGCATTAATCAGCATAGCCGGGCCGGTTACCCACGTATTTATAGGAATAAGTAATCGTATGCTTAAGATTTTGCGGATACAACCCACCAAAAGGTCGCCTCTGATAACCGAAGGAGAATTGCGCCTGATGATAGAAATCGGCAAGGAAGAGGGGGTCTTAAGTGATGAAGAGAGGAATATGCTGCACCGTATTTTTGAATTCGGGGATATAAAAGTCGGGGAGGTGATGATTACAAAAGATAAAATTATTGCGGTAGATTCCAAGTCCAGCGCAGAGAACTTGCTAAATATTTTTGCCGAAGAAGGGCACGCGCGCCTTCCGGTATATGAGGGCTCTATTGATAATATCATCGGCATAATCTACGCCCGTGACCTGCTTTATATACTCAGGGATAAGAAATTATTTGTTCTAGAGGATCTTCTGCACAGCGTATGTTATGTGCCCGCTACTATGCGCGTGAGCGAGGTCCTGAAGAAATTTCAGACGGAAAAAATTCAGATTGCTATTGTAGTTGATGAGCATAAGAAGGCCTCTGGCATCGTGACGCTGGAAGATTTGACCGAAGAGATTGTCGGAGAGGTAGGGGAGGAGCGGCACAAACATTCTCCATAGCAAGAATTAATTGACACATCAGCGAACGCGTGATAATATAAGTGAAAACATAAGTTATGGAGTATATAATTTTGGATGTATCCGACATAACTTATAAGTTTGAACTTACCCGCCAAAGTTTTTTGGCGGGTTAAATTCGCACAAATAATTTATGCCGGGGATAAAGAAAATTAATACGTCATAAATTATGTGCTCATTTAAAAAGGAGGAAGGGAAATGGCAGAAAAGGGATATTGCGTAAAATGCAAAAAAATGAAAGAAATGAAGGATGAGCAGAAGGTCACTATGAAGAACGGCCGCGCGGCAGCAAAAGGCAAGTGCCCGGATTGCAACACAGGCATGTACAAGATTTTAGGAAAAAAATAATTTAAGATATTCTAAGGGGTGGTAAGGTACTAACAGAGCCGAAAAATATAGCACTGCGTATTGCGGCGGTCGCTAAATCTAAAAAAGCGCAAAGGCCGCTTATTCTGGACATGCGCAAGGTCTGTAGTTTCTGCGATTATTTCATCATCCTAAGCGCCACGTCCTTAAGGCAGGCTAACGCCATTGCCCAAGCTATAGAAGAAGATTTAGCCGGATGCAGGATAAAATCTCTCTCTAAGGTTTGCCCTAACGATGAATCAGGATGGGTAGTCCTGGATTATTCCTCTGTTGTGGCGCATATTTTTTATAAACCGATGAGAGAGTTTTATTCTTTAGAGCGCCTCTGGTCAGACGCCAAGAGGGTAAGGATCCCCAGGGCACGGGAAAAATAATTTTTCCACCTCAAGTGCGGCAATAATTTCTTTCCTCTTTTCCTTTCGCAATTTAATGCTCGCCGATAAAAAATAAGATGAAAAAGGATATCAAGGATTTTCTCATACCCCTAATAAAAAATTCACTGAAGGACTTACTTGCCGGCAGGCCCTATGAGGAACCTTTTTATTTAGACTTCCCCCAGGATATCCGCTTTGGCGACCTCTCTACTAATATTGCCCTGAGGTTAAGTAAACTGACGGGTAAATCCCCTCTTGAGGTGGCTACGGCCTTGGTAGCCAATATAAAGAGGCATTTAGAAAAGAGCCCCGTAAGAGATGACATCCGGGAGATTAAGATCGAGGGAGCCGGGTTTATCAATTTCTATCTCAGCGCGAATTATTTTTATCAACAGCTGCGTAACTTAATCCTAAAAGATAAAAATTCCGTAAGGGCGAATTTAGGAAAAGGCAGGCGCGTGCTTATTGAGTTTGTCAGCGCTAACCCCACCGGCCCCTTATCGGTTGCCCATGCCAGGCAGGCGGCAGTAGGGGATGCCTTAGCTAATATCCTGGACTTTTTAGGATTCAGGGTAAAAAGGGAGTATTACCTTAATGACGAAGGCAACCAGATTAATATATTGGGTGAGTCTATAGAATTAAGGCTCAAGGAATTATCCGCAGAGCAGATAGTATTTCCTGAAGACCATTATCAGGGAGAATATATTTACGATATAGCGAAGGAAGTGCAAAGCGCAAAACGAAAAGTGCAAAATTTAAGCGAATACGGCGTAAAATATATATTAGGTATCATAAAAAAAGAGCTCGCAGATTTCGGGGTTAAGTTTGATTATTGGTATAGCCAAAAGAAGCTTAGGGAGAGCGGCAAGATAAAAAAAGCGCTGGGGTTTTTAAAGAAAAAAAATTTTATCTATGAACAGGATGGCGCGCTCTGGTTTAAATCCACCCTTTTTAAGGATGATAAGGACAGGGTAGTGGTAAAGAGCGACACAAGTTATACGTATCTGGCTCCGGATATCGCGTATCATCAGGATAAATTCAAGCGCGGGTTTAGCTGGTTGATAAACCTCTGGGGGCCTGACCATCACGGTTACATAAATAGATTGAAGGCAGCGGTTGAGGCGCTGGGTAAGGACCCGGCTTCTCTCTCGGTCATTATAGTGCAGTTAGCTTCCATATTCAGGGAGGGTAAACCCGTCCAGATGTCTACGCGCAGGGGCCAGTATATAACGCTTAGGGAAGTCCTGGATGAGGTAGGCCTGGATGCCTCCCGGTTCTTTTTTCTGATGCGCCGCACCTCAAGCCATCTGGATTTTGATTTAGCCGTTGCCAAAAAACAAACACAGGAAAATCCGGTTTATTATGTACAGTATGCCCATGCCAGGATCTGCAGCATTTTAGAGGGCAGCTTCTTAAAGATAAAACCCGGTAATTTGGATTTGACCCTGCTTAAAGAAGTAGAAGAGATGGGCCTGATAAAGAAACTCTGGCAATTCTCCTCTATTTTAAATATCTGCTATACGACCTTGGACCCTTATATGCTGACCGTATATCTGCAGGAGCTCTCCGAGGATTTTCATAAATTCTACGATAAGCACCGCGTTTTGGGCCAGGATGAAAAATTGACCAAGGCAAGGATAGCCCTGATTCAGGCAACCAGGATTATTTTGGCTTTAGGGTTAGAGTTGCTGGGCGTTTCACGGCCCGCCAAGATGTAATTTAAAAGTGCAAAACCATAAGATACTCAAGGTCGCCCCGGCCGATACCCGCCTTCAGGGCATATTCAGTAAAGAACTCGGCATCTCCAAAATCCTCTCCCAGCTATTAATAAACCGCGGCATCAATACCAAAGAAGAAGCGGGAAAATTTTTAGGCGCAGGCTTAGAATATCTTTTAGACCCCTATTCTTTTTCGGATATGCGCCGTGCCGTTAGGCTTATC
Organism: Candidatus Omnitrophota bacterium; assembly: GCA_028717245.1. Taxonomy (NCBI): domain Bacteria; kingdom Pseudomonadati; phylum Candidatus Omnitrophota; species Candidatus Omnitrophota bacterium. The sequence goes on along the minus strand of JAQUOD010000004.1, from coordinate 47,074 downwards.
AAGGATACGGCTAAGGACAGGCAGAAGATAATGGTTTTTGGCGATTACGACGTGGATGGCTTAACCGCTATTACCTTATTAAAAGGGACGCTTTCTGAAATGGGGATAAACGCCTCTCACTATATACCCCATAGGATAAAAGAAGGCTATGGCCTGAATAAAAATATCCTGCATTGTGCCAAAGAAAAAAGGGTGAAGCTTTTAATTACCGTGGATTGCGGAACGAATAACCATGAGCAGATAAAAGAACTGCAGCATTACGGAATAAATGTCATAGTTACCGACCATCATGAGCCGGATAAGGCAGGGGCCCTGCCGGACGGATGCGCGCTGATAAACCCTAAAATTAAAAATGCCGGGTATAAATACAGGGATTTAGCCGGTGTAGGCGTGGCTTATAAGCTTTGCCAGGCGCTTACCGCTAAAACATTACCGGAGGAACTGGATTTAGTCTGTTTAGGCACAATTGCCGATGTCGCTCCTTTAACGGGCGAAAACCGCATTATGGTAAAAGAGGGTTTAGCAAGGCTCGGCCGGACAAAACGCCCGGGCCTGAAGGCCTTAACAGAAATTAGCGGCATAAAAGGCAAAAAGATTACTTCCAGGTTTGTAGGATATATACTCGGGCCGCGGATTAATGCCAGCGGCCGTATGGATACCGCCGAGACTGCCCTGGATTTATTGATGAGCGTAAAACAGGAAGAGGCGGATAAGCTGGCTAAAATTATAGAAACACACAACCGCCAGCGCCAGAAGATAGAAGGCAAGATATCGGAAGAGGCGCAGGATTTAATCGGCCGCGAGGTTAATTTCAAGGAACATAAAATTATTGTTATCGCCAAAGAAAATTGGCATCAGGGCGTTTTGGGGATAGTGGCTTCAAAACTGGCGGATAAGTTCTACAGGCCCACTATTGTTATCTCTCTGACTGAAGATTTATGCAAAGGTTCCGGCCGCTCTATAAAGAATTTCCATCTCTTCGAGGCGTTGTTAGAGTGCCGGGAATTTTTGCAGAATTTCGGCGGGCATAGCCACGCTGTCGGGCTGATGATCGCCAGGGATAATATAGAGGAGTTTAGAAAAAAGATTAATCGCCTGGCCAAAGAAAAGTTGCTCCTGGAGGATCTACTCCCTACTTTGGAAGTAGATATGGAGTTAAAATTAGCGGACCTAAACGAAGAAATTATCAGGGAATTGGAATCTTTAGAGCCTTTCGGAGCGGGTAACCCCGAGCCTTTATTTTATACCAGAAACCTTAAACTAAAAGGCGAGCCGCAGGTATTAGGCAGGGATACGCTTAAATTCTGGGTTACCGACGGTGAGGTTACTTCTGAGGCAATCGGGTTCGGTATGGCGGGTTTTAAGGAGAGCTTCACCGAAGCGCATTTTTTTGATTTAGTTTATAAGCCGAAAATAGACGATTGGCGCGGCGAGGAAACGGTCCTTCTGGAGGTTGAAGACGTATTTTTTAATTAGGCTTTTCGCACGCGGCCTTTTTTTATGCATTTGGTGCAGACGTAGGCTCTCTCGGGCCGGTTATTTATTAAAATACGCATCTTCTGCAGGTTAGGGAGGAAGCTGCGCGCAGTGGTGCGGGTTACTTTTTTGCCCGTGCCGCCTTTTTTCTTAGCCAGGCCCTTACGGACAACACTTCTTCCTGCCATTTGCCCTTTGCCGCATAAAGCACAGATTTTTAGCATTTTTTTCACCTCTTCTATAGAAATCAGAGTATACTTGAAAATAGGATGTTGTCAAGGTAAAATAAAGCAATGAATCTGTCGCTTTTTCCGTTCGTTAACAATTTCGGGTTTTGCGGGCCCTCACCGCGTGGGCGCCTCTCGTCAAATTTTCCTCGAGGCATCCCCCGCGTCACCCGCTAGACCCTAACCTTAGCTCGAAGGCTCGCCAGATTCATTTGTGAGTAAGTAGTTAGAATAAATTTTAGTGTTTTGCTGTAGCGTGCATTAGAAAATCTTTGGCAAAAGTGCACAAGGGATTACGTCGAGCTAAAAGCCTGAGTAGCCTAATCTTACCAGCGTAAGTCGCGAGCGAAAGCGAGACGTAAACCGCAGTGCACGGCAAAGATTTTCAGCACGCGGAAGCGAAACACTAAAATAATAACCCAAGACAGGACCCGCTAAATAAATCGATCATGAACAGTATTCTTGAAGGATTGAATAAGGAGCAGCTAGATGCGGTCACGCATCGGCAGGGGCCGCTTTTAATTATTGCCGGCGCAGGCACGGGAAAGACCACGGTAATTACCCGCAGGATTGCCTGGCTCTTATCCGAAGGCCTATGCAAGACCGATGAAATATTGGCGCTTACCTTTACCGATAAGGCGGCGCGCCAGATGCTGGAGCGGGTAGATACCCTGGTTCCTTATGGCTATACGGATATCTGGATTTCGACATTTCACGCTTTCGGAGACAGACTTTTAAGAGAAAATGCGTTAGTTACCGGCATTAATCCGGATTTTAAGGTCCTGACCCGTCCGGAGGCAGCGGTTTTTTTCCGCGAGCACCTCTTTGAATTTATCCTTGATTACTACCGTCCTCTTTCAGACCCTACGCGTTTTATTGAAGCCCTGATATCTTTATTTAACCGCGCTAAAGACGAAGATATTTCGCCCGAAGAATATTTTAATTTTGCTCAAGACCTTATGCTTAAGGCAAAACTTAAAGCCACTGATCCCATAAAGCAGGAGGAGGCGCTTGCGCAGATTGAACTCGCGCATGCCTACGCTAAGTACCAGGAGCTTTTACGCCAGGAAGGCCTGGTGGATTTTGGGAACCAGTTTTATATGGCATTACAGCTTTTAAGGGCGCACCCGCTGGTCCTGAATAAATATCAACAGCAGTTTAAATATATCCTGGTGGATGAATTCCAGGATACTAACTTTGCCCAATTTCAGATCATAAATTTATTGGCGCAGGCAAACAAAAATATTGCCGTCGTGGCCGACGATGACCAGTGTATTTATAGGTGGCGCGGAGCGGCATACAGCAACGTCTTGAATTTTACGCAGACTTTCCCCGAAGCCAAAAAGGTCAGCCTTATCCAGAATTACCGTTCGGGCCAGGCGATACTGGATAGCGCCTACCGGCTTATCCAGAATAACAACCCCGAGAGATTCGAGATAAAAGCCAATATCAATAAAAAGCTTGTGGCTGTAATTGGAAGCGGAGAACCCCCGCAGCATAAGCACTTTGATACCAATTCTTCGGAGACGGACTGGGTAGCCGCCACGATTAAAGAAAAGGTTAAGGCCGGCCATTACAAATATAAAGATTTCGCGATTCTGGTGCGTTCTAATTCCGATGCCCAGGCCTATTTGCAGGCGCTGAATATGCAGGATATACCCTGGCAATTCAGCGGTAACCAGGGCCTTTATTCCCGGCAGGAAGTCAAACTTTGCATTAGTTTCTTGCGGGTAATTTCCAATCACTCCGATTCCCTACAGCTTTATTATCTGGCCAGCTGCGAAATCTATAATTTAAATTTAGCGGATTTGACTTTATGCATGCATTATACTAGGCGCAGGAATAAATCTCTTTATAGCGCATTCAAAGATTTAGATAATATAACCGAGCTTAGCGAGATAAGCCCTGATTCGCGCGAAAAAATAAAGAAGCTCATGGATGACCTGCATAAATTTATGGAGGCCTCCCGTAACCAGACTACGGGAAGGCTATTGTATAGCTTTCTTACCGAAACCGGTTATTTAAAGAAACTCACCCGCGAGCAAAGCCTGGAAAACGAAACCAAAATACAGAACCTGGCCAGGTTTTTTAATATCGTCAGGGATTTTGAACTGGTCGCCCGGGAAGACCGGGTGATTAATTTTACCCGCTACCTTAATCTTTTAATCGATGCCGGGGATGACCCGCCGACGGTGGAAGCTGACTTAGATAGCGACGCTGTCAATGTGCTGACTATACATAAGGCCAAGGGCCTTGAATTTAGAATAGTATTTTTAGTCAGCTTGGTGAACGGACGCTTTCCGGTGCCGCGGCGCAGGCAGTCTATTGAGCTGCCTGATTCCCTGATAAAGGAAATATTACCTTCGGGCGATTTTCATATACAGGAGGAACGCCGGCTCTTTTATGTAGGCATGACCAGGGCAAAAGAAGCCCTTTATCTTACTTCTGCTTCGGATTACGGCGGAGAACGCACCCGGCGTATCAGCCAGTTTGTAGTTGAGGTTTTAGGCAAAGAAGTACTGGAGAAAGAAAAAATAAAGACCCATCCGGCGCAAGCTATTGAGCGTTTCGCGCCCAGTAAGGAATCTAAAAAGGCGCATAAAGAGAAAATCCCGCAAGATCAACTGATAAATTTAAGCTATTATCAGGTTGATGATTATCTGACCTGCCCCTTAAAATATAAATACGTCAATATTCTGCGCGTGCCCATTATGGAACACCATACGGTTATTTATGGACGGGCAATGCATGAAGCGGTCTGTAATTTTTTCCAGTATAAAATATCCGGCCGTGATATGGGATTAGATGAACTCTTGTGTGTTTTTAAAAATAGCTTCCAGCCGCAGGGTTTTTTGGACGAAAAACACCAGCAAGAGCGCCTGCGTATCGGCAAAGAGGCATTGGCCAGGTTTTATAAGGCTGAAAAAACCAGAAACTCAAAGCCTGCCTATATCGAGAAAAGTTTCTCTTTTATTCTGGAGAATAACAAGATCGCCGGTCGCTTCGATAGAGTGGATATGGAAGAGGGTAAGGCAGTGATTATTGATTTTAAGACCTCTGAAATTACTAAACAGGCTGAAGCGGATAAACGCACAAAAGAGAGCCTGCAGCTGGATTTGTACGCCCTTGCTTATAAAAATATAAACGGGGAGCTGCCTAAACGCGTAGAGCTGCATTTTTTAGAATCCGGGCTTATCGGCGCTAAGGCAGTAAATGAAGAAACCCCGGAAAAGATTATAGAAAAGATAAGGGAAGTCTCCGAAGGCATACGTAAACAGGATTTTAGCGCCACCCCTGCCTATATGGCCTGCACATATTGCGCTTACAACCAGGTCTGCCCCCGCGCAATGATCAGATAGAGCTAAACAAATCTGTCGGTTTTCTCGCTTGTGAGGTAGTGGGTCCTGTCAAGGCTATTTTCTCACAGCACCGCTCGATTTTCCCCACCGAGGAATTTCTCGCTTGAAGTTTCTGCTCACTCTCACCGATATCTAAATAGAAGGTGAACCCTGGCCGTTCGCATAAACTACATGCTGTTCGAAAACAGCCTTGCCACCCACTAGACCCTTAGCCAGCTCGAAAACTGCCAGATTCATCTGTAAATTGACATATTTATCTTTAGCGGGTGACGAGGCATGTTTTGAGTGAGCATCTTGAAAATTCGAGCGGGCATGGTTGCCTGGCTAAAATGAAATCGGGCAGAGCGAGAATTTTCACCGAAGTGCAGCGAGCCACGCTGGGGCGAGTGAAACGGTGCGGCGAAAAATATGCTCTCGGTGAGGACCCGCTACCTCGTAAAATGGAAATGTGAGAAAGCAAGATAGGGCAGCCGCTAAAGAGCGTTACTTGAAACTATGTTAAATAAAATTTACTATTGTATTCATCGCTATTTTAGGTTAAAATAAATCTAATCTAAAAAAGGAGGGGGTTGATGAGGCTTATTATGTTGTGTTTAGTATTTTTAGCCCTGGGGTGTTCGCATTTTAAAATGGAGACGCCGCGTGATTCAGAAACTAACCCCGTGGGCCCCCAAGTATACGATGAAGATATTGCTGAAGGTAAACAATAATTATACCGTAAATCTTGGCTAAACATATTTTTAAGAGGAGAAGCTCAGGATGAAGATTAAGGAAATAAAAGCGCAGGGCATGGATACTAAAAAATTTATTGCAGAAAAAGTAAGAGAGATTTCTGCTGCCGTAGGCGAAGGCCTGGCTATTAATGCCTTATCCGGAGGAGTTGATTCTTCCGCGGTGACGATGTTAGGGCATAAGGCCTTAGGCAGGAGGCTGAAAACTTATTTTATTGATAACGGCTTAATGCGTCAGGGTGAGCCCAGGAGAATCGCCTCTTTATTTAGGGGCCTGGGTGTCGCCGTAGAAATAATCGATGCCCGTAAACAATTTTTTGCTGCGCTAAAGAGGATTACTGATCCCGAACAAAAAAGGGAGGCGATTACCCAGACATTCTACAAAGACGTATTCGGTGGGCTCGTCAGAAAAAGCAAGGCAAAACATCTTTTACAGGGCACTATTTTAACCGATGTTGATGAGACCGTAGCCGGGATAAAAAGGCAGCATAATGTTTTTGAACAGCTGGGCATTGACCCCAAAAAAGTTTTCGGTTATAAAATTATAGAGCCTTTGGTACAATTACGTAAAGATGGGGTCAGGAAGGTGGCAGCCGCCTTAGGCCTGCCGGAATCTATATACAACAGGATGCCTTTTCCCGGGCCAGCCCTCTCCGCCAGGGTTATAGGAGAGGCCACCCCGCAAAAGATAAAAATAGTCAGGCAGGCAACCGCCATCCTTGAAGAAGAATTATCCGCAAGGCGCGCTTTTCAGTATATGGCTATCCTGCATCAGGACAGGGTCACGGGCATAAGAGGTGGCAGGAGAGATTTTGGTTTACAGATTGAAATCAGGTGCTGGGATAGTATTGATGCCCGTTTTGCCAAGCCCACCAGATTACCTTATGATAAATTGCAGAATTTAGCGCAAAGGATGGCTGCCGAGGTCCCGGGAGTAGTCAGCGTCACTTATAATATCACCACTAAGCCGCCATCAACCATGGAAGCGGTCTGATGCCTTAAGTGAGCCCCGCCCATAAATAATATCAATATATTGAATTGAGAATGTGTTGACTTATATTATAAAGTAGCGTATAATAAATTTCCAAAAGAAAATTAAAGTAGTGTCAGGGTGTCAATGTGTCATAAGAGAAAACTTTGATACCTTGATACTATGATACTTTGATACTCTGGTATAAAATAATAATGCAAGGAGGTGAAGAAATTGGTTTTAGTGAAAGACAAAAAGAAGGAGATTATCGACAGCTTTAAGGTCCATTCCAGGGATACGGGCTCCGCAGAAGTGCAGATTGCCATTATCACCGAGAGGCTTAATATCTTGGGAGAGCATTTTAAGAGCCACAAAAAAGACTTTCATTCCCGCCGCGGGCTCCTCATGCTTGTAGGAAGACGCCGCAGGCTCCTTAGTTATCTTAAGGAGAGAGACATCAGGAAATACGAAGAGGTCCTGGAAAAACTCCACTTGAGGAAATAAGGCCGTCTTTATTTATTAACCCTTTAGAATGTGATTTATAATATAGGATAATACGATGAAGATCAAGTTCGGTAATAATGACCTGATTTTAGAAACAGGTAAAATGGCCAAACAGGCAAACGGCTCGGTCACCGTTCAATACGGAGGGACCGTGGTCCTGGTTACTGCCTGTATGTCCAAGGAGCCCAAGGAGGGGCGGGATTTTTTCCCTTTGACCGTAGAGTATCAGGAGAAGACTTATGCCGCCGGAAGGATACCCGGAGGCTTCTTTAAGAGGGAAGGCAGGCCGTCGGAGAGCGAGATTTTAACCGCCCGCCTTATCGATAGGCCTATCCGTCCGCTTTTTCCGTCCGGGCTCTTTAATGAAGTCCAGATTATGGCCATTGTCTTATCCAGTGACGGAGAAAATGACCCTGATATCCTTGCCGTAGTCGGGGCTTCCGCTAGCCTGTCAATATCCGACATACCCTTTAACGGCCCCCTGGCGTGCTGCCGGGTAGCTCATATAGATAACCAATTTATTCTTAACCCTACCTATGCGCAGATTGAGAGTTCGGATTTAGATTTGGTGGTGGTCGCTAATAGCAAGGGCATTGTGATGCTTGAATCTAAGGCTAAAGAGGTCTCGGAAGAGATATTCTTAGAGGCAGTTAAATTCGGCTTTGAGAATTTACAGGATTTAATCGGCCTGCAGGATGAATTCAGCCGTCAATACGGCAGGCCCAAAGCAAAGATTGAGTATAAAAAAATAGACCCGGCTTTACAGGATAAGGTTGAAGAATTATCTATAGAAAGATTAAAAGAAGTATATAAGTTAAGCAAGAAAGAAGAGCGCGAAGAAGAAGTAGATTTGTTAGCCAAGGAATTAGAGGCCAAGCTGACCCTGGAAGGGCATGAAGCAGTTGATATCAAGATGGCCCTAGTTGCCGTAGAAAAAGAACAGGTGAGGAAAAAGATTTTGGAAGAGAACGTGCGCATAGATGGCCGGGGGTTTAAAGATATCCGTCCGATTAGCTGCGAAGTTTCTGTGCTGCCACGCACCCACGGTTCGAGCCTCTTTACCCGCGGCCAGACCCAGAGCCTGGCAGTGACTACCTTAGGCACCGGAGAAGACGAACAGCTCATCGAGGCATTAGAGGGTGAAAAAAATAAATCTTTTATGCTGCATTACAGTTTTCCGCCTTTTAGCGTGGGAGAGACCGGGCCTGTACGCGGGCCGGGCCGGCGCGAGATAGGCCATGGCGCTTTGGCAGAGAGGTCGCTTCTGCCAGTTATGCCACCAAAAGAAAAATTTCCTTATACTATCAGGGTAGTCTCTGAAATTTTAGAATCCAATGGTTCATCGAGCATGGCTACGGTTTGCGCGGCCACGCTTTCGTTGATGGACGCCGGCGTGCCTATAAAGGATGCGGTAGGCGGGATTGCCCTAGGGCTGATTAAGGATGATTCTAAGGCATTGGTTTTAACCGATATCACGGGTTTAGAAGACCACTTTGGCGATATGGATTTTAAAGTTGCCGGGACAAAAACAGGTGTGACGGCAGTGCAATTAGACTTAAAGATAGACGGTATTGACCTGGATTTATTAAAGAGGTGCATTGCGCAGGCAAAAGAAGCGAGGTTTATAATCTTAGAAAAAATACAGCAGGCTTTAGCTTCGCCGCGCGGGGAATTATCGTCTTATGCCCCGCGTATAGAAGTGCTCAAGATAAATCCGGAGAAGATAGGCGGCCTTATAGGCCCGGGCGGTAAGACCATAAAAGCGATAATTGCCGCCACAGGAGCCAGTATTGATATTCAGGATGACGGGACTGTCCTGGTTGGTTCCACCGATGCCGCTAAATCCGATGAAGCGATCAAGATGATCAAGGCAATAGCCGAGGATGTAGAAGTAGGGCGTATATATATAGGTAAAGTAAAGCGGATTACGAATTTCGGGGCATTCTGCGAGATTGCTCCCGGTAAAGACGGCCTGGTGCATGTTTCAGAGCTTGCCGACCGCTTTGTCAAGAGCGTAGAAGAAGTGGTCAAAATCGGAGATGAGATTAAGGTCAAGGTTATTGGTATAGATGAGCTGGGCAGGATTAATCTGAGTAAAAAACAGGCAGAAGAAACAGCTGATGGTAAAAGTTAGAAGACTGAATGAGGCCAAAGGCGTAATCCTGGTAGCAATAGGCCTGATGGTTTTGGCCAGCCTCATCAGGTTTGAGCGTTTAGACCTTCCGTTTTATACTTCCCATCCTAATATTCCACCGAAAAACCTTTTAGGCATATTCGGCGCGTATCTGGGCGGAATAACCGTATTTTTGTTTGGCCGTCCAGTAAGCTTCCTCATACCTTTATTAATTCTCCTCTTGGGGATAAAATTCTTCCGGCAGGACATACCTTATTTAAGCATACCGAGGCTCCTGGGGATGTTGATTTTATTGCTCTCCATAAGCGCCCTGATCGGGATGTTTAATTTAAAGACTGATTTTACCAGGTTCTATTACTCAGGGTTCCTGGGGGCGCTTATCTCGAATTTTGTTACCTTGTATTTCAGTAGGTTGGGCGGATTTATTATCTTTATTACTTTTATCATCTTATCGCTGGCCTTAGTTACCGAGATTTTAATCTCCTCATTATTTTTGAATATCTTTAACAGGGCCCAGTCCTTTCTTAAACCCGCTTTTAGTTTTAAGAAGAAGGTTACACCCGTCTCGGTTAAGCCAATGCCCAAGGAGAAGAAAGAAACCAGGGAACCTCTGTTCCCTGAAGTAAAGCCGAGGATAGTTGATGCCAATAATAAAACGGCGTTACCTTCCAAACCCAAAATCCAGATAAAGGCCAAGCCCGTAGAATTAGAAGCCAGGGCCAGGCCCCAGGAGCTAAATATAGGCGATTATCAGTTACCTTCTTTGGATTTATTGGATTCGCCGCCTCCATTGGAAGCCAGGCAAATCAAAGAAGACCTTACCGCCAATGCGCGTATCCTGGAGGAGACCCTGGATGATTTTGGGATTTCGGTCAAGGTTACGGATATTGAGCGCGGGCCGATTATCACCCGTTATGAATTAGAGCCTGCCCCGGGAGTAAAGTTAAACCGTATCGTTGCCTTAAACGATGATATCGCCCTGGCCATGAAGGCGCAGTCAGTCAGGATTGTGGCTCCCATACCGGGAAAAGCCAGGGTAGGCGTTGAGGTCCCTAATATACAGAGCACCTTTGTTTATTTAAAGGAGGTAATCGCTTCTTCGGAATTCAAGGATTCCAAGTCAAAATTAACGCTGGTTCTGGGAAAGGATATTACCGGACAAGCGGTGATAGCGGACTTAGGCGATATGCCGCATTTATTGATTGCCGGCACTACCGGTGCGGGTAAAACCGTATGCGTTAACTGTTTGATTTTATCCATGCTTTTTAAATCCACTCCCAATGAGTTGAAGTTTTTGATGGTTGATCCTAAAATGGTGGAGCTGGCACCCTTTAACGGCCTGGCGCATTTGATTTGTCCTGTGGTGACGGACGCCAAAAAGGCAGCGGTTGCCCTCGGTTGGGTAGTGAGCGAAATGGAGGAGCGTTACCGGCTTTTAGCCAAGGTAGGGGCGAGGAATATCGAGGCTTATAACGAAAAACAGGAGAAGCTTCCTTATATCGTGGTAATCATTGATGAACTGGCTGATTTGATGACGGTTGCCCGCGACCAGATTGAAAATGCGATTACCCGCCTGGCGCAGCTCTCCCGCGCAGTAGGCATACATTTAATCCTGGCTACGCAGAGGCCTTCGGTAGACGTAATTACAGGCGTGATTAAAGCTAATTTTCCCGCGCGCATATCTTTTAAGGTTGCTTCTAAGGTGGATTCACGCACGGTCCTGGATATGAACGGAGCGGATAAACTCTTAGGCAGAGGCGATATGTTGTTTTTAAAGCCCGGAGAATCAAAATTAACCCGCGCGCAAGGTTCGTTAGTCAGCGATAAAGAGATTGAGAGGATGGTAGATTTTGTGAAGTCCCAGGCGCAGCCGTTTTACGATGAGGAAATACTTAAAGAACAACATAAATCTTTGGTAGTAAACGGCCAGAAAGATGAATTTTATGACCAGGCAGTCAGGGTTATCATGGAGAGCGGACAGGCCTCGGTTTCCATACTGCAGAGGCGCCTGCGTTTGGGTTATACGCGCGCTGCCAGGATTATTGATACAATGGAACAGGAAGGGGTCATCGGCCCTTTTGAGGGAAGCAAGCCCCGTAAGATCCTTATCGACAGAGAGGCGTGGCTGGAAAAGGAAATAATGCCGCCGCAGGAGATTAAAGAATGACGGAATCGGCAGGTGCAAGGCTGAAAAAAGTACGCCTGGAAAAAGGCTTGAGCCTGGAGGAGGTGCACAAAAAAACAAAGGTTCACCTGAATATCCTGCGGGCCATAGAAGAAGATAGCCTGATAGACTTTAGCCCCATATATATAAAAGGCTTCTTGAAGATTTATTGTCAATTTTTAGGCGTAGACCCGAAAGATTATATCGCCGGTTATAAGGAGCCGCAGGCTAAAGTCGAATACGTATCGGATTTTAAAAATAAACCGGTGCCGTTATTCAAAATACGGCCGCTGGCGATGTCTTATCTTAAGGCGATACGCATAAAACCCAGGATACTTCTGACGGTCATCCTGCTATTTGCTTTTATTATTATTGTATTCAACTTAGGGAAGTTTTTTTCCTCCAGGCATGGTCCTATAAAGTACAAAAAGGCCGGATCGGCCTCTCTTTCCGCGGTTGTCTCTAAAACGGAAAATAAGGCCAAGGTCCTCAGGGCGCAAGATTCATCCGTAGTGAAAATAATCAGATTAGATATACGCGCTAAAGAAGATTGTTTTATAAATGTTAAGACCGACGGTAAAGTGATGTTCCAGAACGTGCTCAGGAAGGGCAGGTCCGAAAGCTGGCAGGCCATGAATAAGATAGAGTTTTCTTTAAGTAATGCCGGCGCCGTGGAATTAGAGGTAAACGGTAAGCGTATCCAGAATTTAGGCAGGAAAGGCCAGGCCCTGAAGAATATCCTGATTACTAAAGAGGGCTTAAGCATTAAGCGATGAAAAATAAAACTACCATCGGGGTATTAAGCCTGGGTTGCCCGCGGAATCTGGTGGATTCAGAGAACGTCTTAGGCAGGCTCAGCCTTAAAGGTTATCCCATAGTGGATATAGATAAGGCAGATATTGCCGTGGTGAATACCTGCGCCTTTATAGAAGATGCCAAGAAAGAATCTATTGGTGCCATATTAGATTTGATTGATTTAAAAAAGAAGGGTAAGATTAAAAAGATAATCGTTTATGGCTGCCTGGCCGAGCGTTATAAAGAGAGCCTGCGCGGGCAATTACCACAAGTCGATGCCTTTGTGGGTAAGATTTCCCTGAATCATAGCTTGAAGACGTTTAACCTGACGCCTAAACATTACGCGTATCTTAAAATCTGCGAAGGATGCATCAATAACTGCAGTTATTGTATCATCCCGAATATAAAAGGTAAATTCACCAGCCTTGATGTAGCTTCTGTACTGGATAGGGTAGGGCAACTGGATAAAAATAAAATCTCCGAGCTGAATATTATCGGACAGGATATCACCGCTTATGGCCTGGATTTATGCCACGGTCTAGGGTTGGCCGGGCTCTTACAAAAGATAATCAAGAAAGCCAAAAATATCGGCTGGATAAGGCTCCTTTATTTATACCCCAGCCGTATCAGCGATGAACTATTGGAATTGATTAAAAACGAACCTAAGGTCTGTAAATACATTGATTTGCCTTTGCAGCACATCAATAACCGTATTTTGAAATTAATGCATAGACAAACGACCAGAGAAGCTATCTTGAGGATTATTGATGGAATCAGAAAGAAGGCCCCGGGGGCAGCCATACGTACGTCATTTATCGTAGGTTTTCCTTCTGAGACAGACAAGGAGTTTAGGGAGCTTATGGCCTTTATCAAAGAGGCGAGGTTTGAGAGGCTGGGGGCTTTTATCTATTCACGGGAAGAAGGGACTAAGGCATACGGCCTGAAAGGGCAGCTACCGCTTAAAATAAAAAGGGAGCGGCTCAACGCACTTATGTTAGAGCAACAGAAAGTTTCCCGTAAGATAAACGAAAAATTACTGGGCCGGACTATCAGCGTATTAATAGATGAGAGAGAGCAAGGCTCTTATTTAGGCCGCACCCAATACGATGCGCCTGAGGTAGACGGCCTCGTCTATGTCAATTCCAGCAAAATATTAAAACCCGGCGATTTTGTCCCGGTAGAGATTACGGATACCTTGGAATACGATTTAGTAGCTAAGGCATTGAATTGATATGAATACTGCTAATAAATTAACCATGTTGAGGATTGCCCTGACTTTTGTCTTCATGTTTTTTCTCTTTATCCACGGCCTGTGGGCAAAGGTTTTGAGCCTGGTTATCTTTATCTTTGCGGCCTTGTCGGATTTCTTTGATGGCAGGATTGCGCATAAGAAAAATATGGTTACGGATTTCGGAAAACTGATGGACCCCATCGCGGATAAAATCCTGGTATTGGCGGCTTTTACTGCCTTTGTGCAAATGCAGCTTATTGACGCCTGGATGTTTGTAATCATTGTCTCGCGGGAAATATTAATTACCTCCTTACGTTTATTCGCCCTGAATAAAGGAAAGGTGCTCTCAGCGGCCAAGGCAGGAAAGCACAAGACCATATCCCAGATGGCGGTGATATTCTGTATCCTGGGGTTTATTGTCCTGAAAGAAGTGATGCTGGCTTTCTTTACCTGGAACCCGGCCTGGGAGACATTTTTCCGTAATAGTATCTATATCCTGATGCTGCTTACTGTCGGGCTCACCCTTTATTCCGGCCTCTATTATCTCTGGGAGAACCGTAAAATAATCACCATACTTTAGGAATCTTATTGATGCGCCTGCGCAATATTATTATTAAGACTGCGGCTACATTTTTTTACCTGGGCCACCTGCCTTTTATACCCGGCACTTATGCCAGTGTAGCGGGCGTGTTCTTATTTTACCTGCTCAAAGGCAATATCTTTTTACATATATCGGTTACCGGGGCCTTGATGATTTTGGGATTTTTAGTAAGCGGCAGGGCAGAGGTTTTGTTTAATAAGAAAGACGCTAAATATATCGTAATAGATGAAGTCTCCGGAATGCTTCTGGCCCTTCTTTTTATCCCTTACGATATAAAGCTGGTAATTATAGCCTTTATATTATTTCGTATCTTAGACGCGTTAAAACCCTATCCCTCAAATGCCCTCCAGAATTTAAAAGGCAGCGCCGGCATTATGAGCGATGACATCATTGCCGGGGTGTACACCAATATTATCCTTCAGGTGGTTTTAAGGATGGCTTCTTTTAAGGCTTCGTAGAGAGGGCCTTTGGGGGTGAGGGTACTCTTAAACAGAGTAATCTTATTTACTTCAAATTCCAGGTTTTTCCCGCCAGATCCTGTTTTATCCTTTAGAATCCGAACTAATTTTTCCCTATTGTGAGGAGTCCTTATCCTGCCGATAGTAATATGGCAGGAGAATACCCGGTCTTCTTTAGGGATACCGATTCCGGAAATTTTTTCTTCCAGTTCTTTAGCTATTTGCTCGGTTTCTTTATCCCCTGAATCTACGCCTACCCAGATTACGCGGGGAGATTCTATCCTCGGGAATGCGCCTAGAGAACAGATGCATAGCGGGAATCTATTCTTTTCTGAAGCTACATCCTGAATGATTTGAGTAATCTTATCTAATTTTTCATCGCCAACTTCACCAAGAAATTTTAGGGTCAGGTGGATGTTTTTTGGTTCAACCCATTTGACGTCTGCGCCGCAGGTCTTAAGCTCGCCCTGCAATTGGCTTAAGTAGTCTTTGATTTCAGCTGGAAGTTCAATAGCAATAAAAGTCCGCATGGATTTAATTAATCTGTCGTTTTTCTCGCTGGTGAGGTAGCGGGTCCTCACCGCGTGGGCGCCTCTCGTCAAATTTTCCTCGAGGCATCCCCTGCGTCACCCGCTAAATGCTGACGTTCGCTCGAAAAACTTCAAATTCATCTATTTATCAGTAATTTTTTTAATAATTCTAGTGTTTTAAGGGCTGATTTTCTTCGTATGTTGGTTCGGTTACCGGTGAAGCGGAATTTCCTGCAGATTTTTTTATTTTTGCTATCAATAGCGATGAATACCGTGCCTACGGGTTTTTCTTTTGCGTCGCCAGCAGGGCCGGCGATTCCGGTTACGCCTATGCCAAAATCCGCCTTAGCTAATAATCTTACTGATTTTGCCATAAGACGCGCTATATTTTCAGAGACTGCGCCTCTTTTTTTAAGAATACTTGCGGGTATCTTGAGAATGTTTTCTTTGGCGCTATTGCTGTAAAGGACTAACCCTAAAATGAAATATTGGGAACTTCGGGGTAACTCGGTAAGAAGTTGAGAGAGGAGCCCTCCGGTGCAGGATTCGGCTACGGCAATAGCCTCTTTCTTTTTTATCAGGAGATTATGTATCTTTTTTACGATATGTAGCATAGTTAATATATTATTATAGCGGTTTTAAATGTATTGACACATTCAGCCGCTATACCTTTAACGCAACGGCTTCAGTGTCAACACTGAGTATAACATAGAAATAAATATTTGTATACGAATGTGTTGACAAGATAAGTTTTCTTGTTATAATAACCCTACATTAATCTTCGGGGTAAGGGCGTAAGTCCCGACCGGCGGTTAAGCCCGCGAGTCCGCCATAAAACTTTGGCGGACAGATCTGGTGATATTCCAGAGCCGATGGTTCCGCACAGGCGGAGGCCAATCCAACAAATAGGATTGGGTGTATAGTCCAGATGGGAGAAGATTTCCGCCACAAGGCGTGGCGGACTCGCCATGCAGTATGGCGAGAAGAATTCTCACCCGAAGATTAGCTTCGGGTATTTTATTAATGAGCACATAACTTATAGAGTAATGCTTTTGTTTGTTACGACATAATTTATGTGTGCGAATTAATCCGCCGAAGGCGGATAAGTTCGTGTAGACTCCGCTAGAGGTAGGGTGCACTCACTTATGTTAAATACAATTCCGGAAATACTGGATGAGTTAAAGCGCGGCCGCATGGTCATTGTCGTTGACGATGAAGAGCGCGAGAATGAAGGGGACCTGGTCATGGCCGCATCTTCTATTAAGCCGGAAGATATAAATTTTATGGCTAAATACGGACGGGGGCTTATCTGCGTGCCTATGGAAGAAGACAGACTAAAGGCCCTGGATTTACAGCCTATGTTAGAAGAAAAAAGCTTCTCTAATGGGCGAGATCCATTTTCTACTGCCTGGATGATTTCCGTAGATGCGGCTTATGGTATAACTACGGGGATTTCAGCTTATGACCGCGCCCGCGCTATAGAAGTCCTGATTGATCCCAAAACCCAGCCCCGGGATTTAGTCCGTCCGGGTCACATCTTCCCGCTAAAAGCGCTTAAAGGCGGGGTTTTGGTCAGGGCAGGCCATACTGAGGCGACAGTAGACCTGATGAGGTTAGCTGAGGTTTATCCTGCTGGCGTAATCTGCGAAATAATGGATGATAACGGCGCCATGGCGAGGTTGCCGCAATTATTAGAGTTTGCCAAGCAGCACAACCTAAAGATTTGTTCCATCGCCAGCCTCATCCAATACCGCCGCAGGTTTGAAAAATTAGTGGAGAGGATTTCTGAAACTGCTCTGCCTACGGAATTCGGGGCATTCCGTTTAATTTTATACAGGGATTTAATCAGCAGGCATTTTCATATTGCCTTGACCATAGGTGAATTAGACGCTAATCCCGCGCTTGTGCGCGTGCATTCCGAATGCCTCACGGGCGATGTCTTCGGCTCTTTACGTTGTGATTGCGGTAAGCAGTTAAAAAAAGCCATGGAGATTATCGGCAAAGAAAAGAAAGGCGTTATTCTTTACATGAGCCAGGAAGGACGCGGCATCGGGTTGATGGATAAAATCAAGGCCTATAATTTGCAGGATAAGGGCCTTGATACGGTGGAGGCTAATGAGGCCCTGGGGCATAAAGCAGACCTGAGGGACTATGGGATAGGGGCACAGGTTTTGGCAGACTTGGGCCTTAAGAATATCAGGCTTCTGACGAATAACCCCCGTAAGATTGTGGGCTTAGAAGGTTATGGCCTGAAGGTTGTTGAGCGTATCCCCTTAGAGATCCTGCCTAATTCATCAAACTACAATTATCTCAAGACCAAAAAAGAAAAACTAGGCCATAATCTGGATATAAAATAGAAGCATAACAGGAAGGAGGAAGAAATGACAAAGAGGATCGAAGGCAATTTGATTGCCAAAGGCAAGAAGTTCGCTATCGTCGCTTCGCGTTTCAATGATTTTGTAACTAAGGAGTTAGTAGCCGGTTGTTTAGATACCCTTATCCGTCACGGCGCAGGTGAGGAAGGTTTAACAGTTACATGGGTCCCCGGGGCATTTGAAATTCCGCTTTTAGCACAAGGATTAGCAAAGTCTAAGTCATATGATGCCGTAATCTGTTTAGGCACGGTCATCCGCGGCTCAACCCCTCATTTTGAGTATATTGCTTCAGAGGCAGCCAAAGGTATAGCTAAGGTTTCGCTGGATACGGGTTTACCGGTAATCTTCGGTATCATTACTGCCGACACTATTGAACAGGCAGTGGAGCGCGCAGGGACTAAGGAAGGTAATAAAGGCCGTGACGCTGCCCTTTCTGCTATTGAGATGGTGAATTTATTAACACAGATAAAATAATAACCTAATCCCGACGAATGCGTAAACGTACTATAGCCAGAGAATATGCCCTGCAGATCCTTTATCAGATAGACATCACTTCTGATGATAGCGATGTTTCTTTGGCTAATTTCTGGCAGGTCCACAGCGAGGAAAATATAGAGGAAGATATAAAAAAATTTACCAGCGAACTAGTTAAAGGGGCTATCGCTAATCTGCAGGCAATAGATGCCAATATCGCCCGCTACGCCGCTAATTGGCAGCTCAAGCGTATGGCGGTAGTGGATAGGAATATATTACGGTTGGCTAGTTTTGAGCTTTTGTTTCGGGATGATATACCGCTTAAGGTCTCTATCAATGAAGCGATAGAACTGGCCAAGCGGTATTCCGGGTTAGAAGCAAGCAAATTCGTCAACGGGATACTGGATAAAATAAAATCAGAGAAGAAAAAATGAAATTTGCCGACTTGCATCTGCATACCATTTTTTCCGACGGCACATATACTCCCGCTAAGCTAATTTCAGAGGCTGCCAGGTGCGGGCTCTCGGCTATTTCTGTGGTTGACCATGATACGGTTGAGGCGATCCTGCCGACACTACAGATAGCCAGGGAGCAAAATATCGAAGTCCTGCCTGGCATAGAACTTACTGCCGAATACGAAGGCAGCGAAATTCATATCTTAGGTTATCTGATTGATTACAAGAGAAAGCAGTTATTGGAAAAATTGGCCGTCTTAAAGAAAAACCGCATAGAACGTATCTATAAAATAACGGATAAGCTAAAGGATATAGGCATAAAATTAGAACCCCGTAGTATTTTTGATATTGCCACAGGCGGCACAGTAGGCAGGCTGCATGTGGCCAGGGCCATGGTCAAAGAAGGCCTGGTAGGTTCTATTTTTGAAGCATTCAGGAAATACATAGGGGATAAATGCCCTGCTTATGTCTTAGGTTTTAGATTATCGCCGCATGAAGCGATAGGATTAATCAAAGATTCAGGGGGTGTGCCTGTTTTGGCCCATCCCTATATTATCGATAAAGACGACCTCGTCTTTAACCTGATTGATTTGGGGATTATGGGTTTAGAGGCATATTATCCGGAACATTCGCAGTCGATGGTGAATTTTTATCTGGGGTTGGCTAAGAAATATAATTTAGTAGTTACCGGGGGTTCAGACTGCCACGGCGATGCCAAACCCGAGGCCAAAATAGGTTCGATTAAAATACCTTATGATTTGATAGATAAATTAAAAGAAGCGCAGCAGAATACATTACGTCCCTAAGCGCCATCTCTTTCATTAGAATATCCCACAGCTGTTACATAGGTATTAAAAAAATATGTTGAGAGGACACGAGTACTTTATGGATTTGGCTTTCAAGTTAGCCGTAAAAGGCCGGGGCAAAACCCTGCCTAATCCCATGGTCGGGGCTTTAGTGGTTAAGAACGGCCGGATTATCGGTAAAGGTTACCACGAGAAGGCGGGCTTAGCCCACGCAGAAGTTCTGGCTTTAGAGGATGCGGGCGCAAAGGCCAAAGGCGCAAGCCTGTATGTTACGCTGGAACCCTGCGCGCATTTCGGCAAAACTCCTCCCTGCGTAGATAAAATAATCAAAAGCGGAATAAAAAAAGTTATTGTCGGTATGCTTGATCCTAACCCTTTAAATAATGGCAGGGGTATGCAAATATTAAGGCAGCAGGGGATAAAAGTCCAGTCCGGGGTTTTAGAAGATAAGCTAAGAAGACTGAACGAAGCCTTCATAAAATATATTACCAGAAGGATGCCTTTTATAACGGTCAAGGTCGGCGAGTCTTTAGACGGTAAGATCGCCAGCCGTAGCGGCGATTCCAAATGGATAACCTCTGACAAATCGCGCGGCTACGCCCATCGTTTACGTTGCGGTTATGACGCGATTATGGTAGGCGTCAATACAGTATTAAGGGATAACCCTAAGCTCGATGCCTGGTTTCCCGGGAGCCAGCCGAAAAAGATAATAGTCGACAGCCAGTTGAGCACTCCGGATGAGGCAAATATATTTTCCCGTAAAGGCCAGGTTGTTATTGTGACGCTGCCGGTTAAGCCCGGGCAGGAGACGGCCAACAGGAAGGCATTGGCCCAAAAAGCAAAAATTTTAGAAGTAAGAGAAAAGGCAGGCCAGATTAATCTCAAACATATGCTGAAGAAATTAGCGCAAATGGAGATAAGCAATTGCCTTGTCGAAGGCGGGGGCACGTTAATCGGCTCTCTTTTTGATGAAGGGTTGGTCGATAGGGTATTATTTTTTATCAGCCCCAAGATTATCGGCGGAAAAGAAGCGATCAGTTCGGTGATGGGAAAAGGCGTAGCGCGCGTAGATAAGGCGATTAAATTAAAGAGAATACAGTTGAAAAAAATAGGGGAAGATTTCTTAATAGACGGATATGTTAATGAGCACATAAGTTACGGAACGAAGTGACGTAACTTATGTGTGCGAATTAACCCCGCCCTTTTGGCAAGGCAGGCAATCGTAGCATAACCTGCCCAAAAGAGCGGGGTAAGTTCGTGTAGACAATTTATGTTTCAGCCAAAGGCTGATCCGTCCTACGGCGGACACTAACGTTCCATAAATTGTGCACTCACTTATGTTTAGCGGAATTATCGAGGAGTTGGGAGAATTAAAAGAAATATCCAGGCGGGGTAATGTTACTTTATTGGAGATCCATGCCCCCGTAATATCGCCGGATACCAAGATAGGCGAGAGTATTTCCGTGAACGGCGCCTGCCTTACTGTCGTTAAAAAAGAACAGAGTGATTTGAGTTTTGAGGCGATGCCGCAGACCCTCAAGGCGACTAATCTCGGCTCTTTGAAGATAAAAGATAAAGTCAACCTGGAGCGTGCCTTGAAGATAGGGGAGAGGCTCTCGGGCCATTTTGTTACCGGCCATGTCGATTGTATCGGCATTATCAGGCAAAAGAAATATATAGACGCCAATCTCTGTTTTGAAATAGCCGTACCCATTGAATTCATAGCCTATATTCTTCCCAAAGGCTCTATAGCCGTAGATGGTATCAGCCTTACCATTATGGATAAAAGATCCAATACCTTTAGGGTTTATATAATCCCCCATACGCTTAAGAATACTACCTTAGGTTTTAAGGGGCCTTCCGATAAAGTGAATGTCGAATTCGACATCCTCGCTAAAGTAGGGACTGTCCCCGCAGAAAGCTAATCCGAAGCAAACCAAGGGGACTGTCCCTGCCAGTTACCGATTTACGTTATGTTAACTTCTAATTATTGCCAATCCGCTTAATTTTTGTTATACTAATTAATCTATTAGATTAACGGGGCGTGGCTCAGTTTGGCTAGAGCGCAGCGTTCGGGACGCTGAGGTCGGTGGTTCGAATCCACTCGCCCCGACTTAATTTATGAAAAAGCAAATCCGCGTTTATTACAGCGGCAGGGTGCAAGGCGTGGGTTTTCGTTTTACTGTCCAGGATATAGCCAGGGAATTAGGAGTCTGCGGTTGGGTAAAAAATTTAAGTGATGCAAGGGTCGAACTGGTAGCTGAGGCCGAAGAAGAAATACTCAAGATTTTTTTAGAAAAGATTAATCATTATTTCTCCAGGTATATTCAGGATACGGAAATGCATTGGCTCGCCGCTACGGATGAATTCAAAGAATTCGCTTTAAAATTCTAACAGAGGACAGTATCCCTCCTAGTAAGCAGTAAAAAAATGGCTACCGGCATAAGAAAAGAAATAGAAAAGCTAAAGGAGCAGATACGGCATCACGATTACCTTTACTACGTATTATCTGCGCCTGAAGTCTCGGATAAAGAATACGACGATTTGATGCGCCGGTTAAAGGGCCTTGAAGATGCGTATCCTCAGTTTAAGACGGACGATTCTCCCGCAGTCAGGGTTAGCGGCGGCATAATGGAGGGGTTCAAAACCATAAGGCACAGGCAGAAGATGTTGTCTCTGGATAATACGTATTCCTTTGAAGAACTGCGTGATTGGGATGTGCGTGTACATAAAGGGTTAGGCATAGATGCAAAGACAGAATACGTAGCCGAACTTAAGATTGACGGGGTAAGCGCAAACCTTACTTATGAGAAAGGAAAATTAACTTTTGGCGCCACTAGGGGAGACGGAGAGACAGGTGAAGACATTACGCAAAACTTAAAGACTATCCGTGCTATTCCCTTGCGGTTACTGGGAGAAGATGCCCCTGATTTGATTGAGATACGCGGGGAAGTCTATATGGAAAGCAGAGATTTCGCTGCCTTGAATAAAGAGAGAGAAAAAGAAGGAGAGATATTATTTGCTAACCCGCGTAACGCTACCAGCGGCTCTTTAAAACTTTTAGATAGAGGCGAGGTCGCCAAGAGGAGGCTTAACTTCTTTGCCCATTCCTTGGGAGAACATAAGGGCTTGCATATTTTGACTCAATGGGAATTCTTAGAGAAATTAAATAATTGGGGCCTGCGTACTAATCCGGGTTCTAAGCTCTGTAAGGACTTGGAGGAAGTAATTCATTACTGTAAGATCTGGCAGGAGAAGAGAGAAAAAATAACCTATGATATAGACGGTATAGTCATTAAAATAAATAACTTATCCCAACAGGAAAAATTAGGGTTTACCTTAAAGAGCCCGCGTTGGGCCGTGGCATATAAATTTCCTGCGCGGCAGGCAACAACCGAAGTTTTAAATATTAATCTCCAGGTAGGCAGGACCGGTGTAATCACTCCGGTGGCAGAACTCAGGCCTGTTGAATGCGCGGGGGTAATAATTAAACATGCCACGCTACATAATTTCGATGAAATCAAACGTTTAAAGGTCAAAATCGGTGACCGCGTATTGATTGAGCGGGCAGGAGAGGTCATCCCCAAGATAGTCAAAGTTGTGCAGAACAGGGGCAGGCGGGTTTTTGTAATTCCTAAAAATTGCCCTGTCTGTAAGGGCAAGGTAATAAAGGAAAAAGAAGAAGATGTCGCCTACCGCTGTATTAATCCGTCTTGCCCGGCGCAGCTTGAACGCGGGTTAATTCATTTTTCCAGCCGCTTGGCCATGGATATCGAGGGTATGGGCGAGGCAGTAGTAGAACAGTTGATCCGTAAGGGCTGGGTAAAGAATTTCGCGGATATTTATTCCTTAAATAAAGAAAAACTCTTAAAATTAGAATTATTCAAGGATAAGAAGGCCGAGAACCTGCTTTCGGCAATTCAAAAAAGCAAAAAACAACCCCTCTCCAGGCTTATCTATGCCTTGGGTATACGCCACGTAGGGGAGAAGTCCGCTTATGTGCTTGCCCGAAAGTTTAAGGATATGTATAACTTAATGCGGGCAAAAAGAGAGGATTTGGATAAGATATTTGAGATAGGGGCAGTATTGGCAGGATCAATCGTAGATTATTTTTCGCAGGACGATACGCGAAGGTTAATTGATGCGCTAAAGGAAACCGGACTAAATTTTAAAGAAGAGAATATACAAACCAAGGCAACTGTCTTTACGGGTAAGACTGTAGTTTTTACCGGGGAGTTAAAAGGTTATGCGCGTAGTGACGCGGAAGATTTAGTGCGCCGCTCTGGCGGGATTCCGAATTCTAGCGTAAGTAAAAATACGGATTTAGTAGTAGCAGGAGAGAACCCCGGGTCAAAATATGATAAGGCCAAAAAATTAGGGGTGAAAATTATTCATGAAAAAGAATTCGGGGGTATGTTGAAATGAAAGGCTATACGCTATACGCTATACGCTATACGCTTATTCTGTTTTTAATAGGTAATTTATTAGGTTGCGATGCCTTTGTGCGTAAATTTACGCGTAAATCTAAACGCGATAAACCTGCGCCAGAAATGGTCCTCATGCCCGAGGAATATAAGCCGCCGCCGATGACTAAGGAAGAGGTCTACCGTAAATATTTTATCTTCTGGAAAAGCTGGCAGGATGAACTGATAAATTCATTTATCGTAAGCAGCGTAAACCATAAGAAACAAATAAGCTGCGCCAACGAAGCCATAAAAAACCTGGAGCTGCTGAGGGCGGCTCTGCAGGAAAAAAAACAAAAGGAATTTGACGTTTATATTAACCGGATGAAGGCCTTAAAAGAATCTATCGCAGAGGATTTATACGGGAACAATATGCCGCAAAACCGCCTAAGCGCCGAACGCATCAGAAGAGGGATCATGCGCGATTTTTCTTATAGTAAGGTCAAAAATTACCTGCTATGATTTTAGAGACTCTTTGCCTGGGGCCGATGGAGGTCAATTGTTATATTCTCGCCCCTGCCCCTGACAGCCGGGCGATAATCATTGACCCGGGTTTTGAAAAAGAAAAAATAGAGCGGGTTTTAAAAAAATATAATTTGCAGGCAGAATTTATTATTAACACCCACGGCCACTTTGACCATATCGGCTGCGATGGTGAGTTCGGGATACCGGTATATATACACCGCCAGGATGCAGCCTTATTAAAAGATCCTAAGCGTAACCTATCTGCTTTCTTTATGTCTTCTTTTAGCCTGAAATCAGAGATCAGGATATTGGAAGATAAACAAAAGTTAGAATTAGGGCAGATGCAGCTGGAAGTAATCCATACACCCGGCCATACCCCCGGAGGGATTGCGTTACTGATGAAGAAGCCGGAAGAAAAAATATTATTTACCGGAGATACCTTGTTCTGCGGGGGTATCGGCAGGACGGATTTTCCCGGTGCAGATGAAAATTTACTTATACGGTCTATAAAAGAAAAGCTTCTCAAATTAAGCGATGATACCGTTATCTATCCCGGGCACGGGGCGTCTTCTACCATAGGAGAAGAAAAGAAGAATAATCCTTTCCTGAATTAAGATGCAGGAACTCGTAGAGGCCTTTTTAAATTATTTATCGGTTGAACGCGGGTTATCCCGTAACACCATTATTTCCTACCGTGAGGATATTAATGCCTATGCGGATTTTCTTAAAGCTTCCCGTATCGATAGTTTGTCTTCTGGCGCAAGGAGTGATGTCACAGACTTCATGCTTGCGCAGAAAGACAAAGGCTTAGCCGCCAATTCCGTGGCCCGCAGGTTGGCAGCGATAAAGGCATTCTATAAATTTTTGGTGAGGGAAAGATTTCTTAAAGTCGATCCCAGCGGATTGATAGAATCACCAAAGTTATGGAAGAAGATCCCTGATACGCTTTCGGTCAACGAAGTGGATGTGTTGCTTAGCCAGCCTAATATCAGAGATAAACAGGGCATAAGGGATAGGGCCGTTTTAGAGGCGCTCTATGCCACAGGTATGCGTGTTTCTGAAGCGGTGAATCTTAAAGTAGATAATGTTAATTTAAGCGTAGGTTTCTTGCGTTGTTTAGGCAAGGGCAGCAAAGAACGCATTATACCTTTAGGCAAAAAGGCGATAAGCAGTATCAAAAGGTATCTTGAGGTCAGCCGTCCGCAGCAGTTAAAAAATAAAGAAAGCGATTTTTTGTTCCTGAACCGCTTCGGCAGAAAAATATCCCGGCAGTCATTATGGAAGATAATTAAAAGATATGCCAGGCAGGCGCGGATTAAAAAAAGCATAAAACCGCACATCCTAAGGCACTCTTTCGCTACGCATCTGTTGGAAAGGGGGGCGGACCTGCGTTCAGTCCAGGAGATGCTGGGCCATGCTAATATTTCTACCACGCAGATTTATACCCACGTCAGTAAAGAAAGGCTTAAGGCAATACATAAGATGTTTCACCCCCGGCCTTAGGGTTAATTATCTTTAACAGTATCAGATAGTATCCGATATACTATTAAAGATTCAGGGAGTTTATAATAATGTTTATACACATTGAAAGATATTTGAATAAGCTACCGCAGGAGATCAGGGATTTGATATCTAGAGCCGGTACGCTGGCTTCTTCTGGTAACATGCCTGTTTATCTGGTGGGCGGTTTTGTGCGGGATTTGATCTTAGACGTCAGGAACTTGGATTTAGATATCGTAGTGGAGGCAGACGGGATAAAATTCGCCGAGATGCTCACCCGGAAGCTGAAAGCCAGATTGATCCGGCATAGGAGGTTTGGAACCGCCACTATTGTGCTGAAGAACCATCTGAAGGTAGATATCGCTACCGCCAGAAAGGAACGCTATCCGCAGCCTGCCGAGTTGCCGGATGTAACAAGCGGAGAACTTAGAGATGATCTGGCGAGGAGGGACTTTACCATAAATGCCATGGCCATAAGCATAAACCGGCAGGATTTCGGCAGGTTCATTGATTTCTTCGCAGGGAGAGAGGATTTACAGGCTAAAAAGATACGCGTATTACATGACCTGAGTTTTATTGATGACCCCACGCGGATATTACGGGCTGTCCGTTTTGAACAAAGATATAATTTTAAGATTGAACCTAAGACGCTTAAGTTTTTAAAAGAGGCAGTAAGCTTAAGAATGCTGGAAAAAGTGCAGCCGCAGCGTTTGCGCGATGAATTGATCTTGATGCTAAAGGAAAAAGATCCCTCCAGGCAACTGAGGCGGCTTAAGGAATTATCCGGATTAAAATTTATCAGCCCGGGGCTTTCTTTAAAAAAGAATACCGCTTTATTCTTGAAGGCCATCGCTAGAGAAATAAGCTGGTTTAAACAAAATTATCCCCGGCGCCGGCAACTGGACAGCTGGCTTATTTATTTTATCGGCCTGATAGATTCACTGGCCATGGATAAGATTAAGTCAGTCTGCAGGAGATTTGTTTTCCGCAGGGGCGAAGAAAAAAGGATATTGGACTATAAAAAAATCAAGCCCGGTTTTATCGCGGAATTGAGCCGGGATAAACTTAAAGCCTCCCGGGTTTTTAACCTACTTGAGCCCTTAAGTTACGAAATAATCATCTGTATCAGGGCGAAATATTCCCGCCAAAGCGGGATCCCGCAAAATGCGGGAAAAAATAAGAATATAAGAAAACATATCGCAGATTTCTTTACTACTTATAACGGCACGCGCCTGTATATTTGCGGAGAAGACCTGCGCCGCCTGGGCCTTGTGCCCGGCCCGCAGTATCAGAAGATATTCCATCGGGTATTAAACGCCAGGCTTGACAACATAGTTAAGACTAAAAAAGAGGAATTGGAATTAATCAGGAAGATAAGTAAGGACGCTTGATAGATTAGTTAACGAAGCAGCTACAATTCACGTCGCTACACTCCGTAAATTGTCTGCTCATTTAAAATGGCCAGGTACGATAGAGTCAGTGAAGCGCTAAAGAGGGAAATCGGTATTATAATACACGATGAATTAAATGACCCCCGCTTGGGGTTTGTTACTATTATGCGCGTAGAGTTGACGGAGGATTTAAGATACGCCAAGGTATTTTTTAGCGTCTTAGGCCAGGAAGAAGAGCGTAAAAAATCCAAAGAAGCGCTGGATTCGGCCTTGGGGTTTATCCGCAGGTTAATCGGGCAAAGGATTAGATTGAGGTTGGTCCCCGAAATAATTTTTTATGAGGACAGGTCTGCCGAATATTCTGTCAGGATAGAGGAAGTCCTTAACGAAATCAAGGAGCTAAATGAGCCTAAAAAAAGTAATCGCCTGCATAAGAAGAAATAAGGCCTTTTTAATCACCAGCCATACGAATATGGAAGGGGATGCATTAGGCTCAGAATTGGCCTTTTATCAGCTGCTTAAAAAATTAAACAAAAGCGCCGTTATCGTTAACGAAGACAACCTCCCGCCAGAATATATTTTTCTGCCACGCAAAGAAAAAATCATAAAATATAGAGATAACCTTACGCCGGTACGCTTTGATTGTTTCGTAACCTTAGACTGCTCGGATTTAAGCCGTACCGGAGAGGTTTACCGGTTGAATAGGGTAAAAAAACCTATCCTGAATATTGACCACCATATCAGCAATAATAATTTCGGCGGGGTAAACTGGGTAGAGCCAAAGGCCTCTTCCTGCTCGGAGATGGTCTATAAACTTTATCAAGCCATGCGCGTTCCTTTGGATGTGCATTCCGCCACTGCCTTATACACAGGTATAGTTGCGGATACCGGCTCATTCCGTTATAGCAATACCAGCGCCTTTACGCATAAAGCAGTTTCTAAGCTCTTAAAATTCAAGCTGGATATACCGGGGATTTATAAGCACATCTATGAGGATATACCTTACGAGGATATGAAGCTGCTTAGTAAAATATTACCCGGAATGAGGCGCGAGGCCGAAGGTAAATTAATCTGGTTTGAAGTTAGGCAGAAGATGTTAAGAAAAACTTTTTCTTTTGACATAAGTGAGTATATCCTGAGTTTTGGCCGGGCTATAAAAGGCGCAGAGGTCGTAGTATTATTTAAGGAAAATTTAGGGGTTAAAGATGAAATCAGGATGAACTTTCGTTCGCAAGGCAAAGTAGATGTAAATAAGATCGCCCAATGTTTCGGAGGCGGCGGACATAAGACTGCCAGCGGCGCGACCACTCACGGCAGAATTGACGACGTGCGCAGGAAAGTCTTAGCCAAGATAAGAGAAAATCTAAAAGGGACTGTCCCCGCAGATAGCTAATCCGAAGTAAACCAAGGGGACTGTCCCTGACAGTCGCGAAATAACATTTTTGCGGGTCCTGTCTTGGGTATTTTCTCCAGCACCGCTCCAAATTCCCCACCGAGGAATTTGTCGCTTGAAGTTTGTGCTCACTCTCACCGACTCCGCATTAGCGGGTGAACCCTGGCCGTTCGCACAAACTACATGCTGTCGAAAACACCCAAGCCACCCGCAAAAAGGATCTATTATGACTAAAATCAAAGCTTTCTTAAAATCTAGAAATATTCAAGCTGCTTTTATTAGTGCGATTACTGCAGTAGTTATTTCATGCATAGGTATTTTTATTAATTGGAGCTTTAATAAAGAATCTAATCGATTATCAAGAGAGGCAATCAAAATTAGTAAGGAGGCACTAAAATTTAATATGGGAACTCAACGAGCACACCTTTACATTAATTTGATAGGACCCCCGAAAATTAAAATTGAAAGATATGATGGTGGTTTTAAGATGGAATGTTACCTTACTGTAACAAATATTGGGAAAACAGATGCCAAAAATATGGCTTACAAAATTTCAATAAAGCCGGAATTCTTAAATGCTCCGGAGAATAAAGCAGATATGAAAGTAGATATGCCTGGCACCCCTTTTCTTATAAAGCCAGGAGACACATTTTGGCCCACGGCAGGATTTGAAGTCGTAGCCACAGATCCAGTTCAAAAAGAAAAACTTATAAAAGAAATTGAAGATGGTAAGTTAGATATGTTATTAGATGTCAATATCCAATATCTAGATGCTATTACATTAAAAGAATACTCCACTTCAGCATTAATACGTTTTAACAAAAAGAGCTCTAGTATTTTAAAATCAAATGATGTATAGAATATAAAACTAAGCCTAAAAATTCAAAGACCATTTCTAGACGATTATTAGGAGTGCAAGAGTGTATTTTTAGCGGGTGACGCGGGGGATGCCTCGAGGAAAATTTGACGAGAGGCGCCCCCGCGGCAGGACCCGCTAAAACAGAACTATGAAAATTATATACGGCATTAATAAGATTATTAAATTCAGGAAGCCTGTGGTGGCGCTGGGGGTGTTTGATGGGGTGCACATCGGGCATCAGCGTATATTGAAAGCTGCGGTTGATAAGGCCAGGCGCATAAAAGGTACCAGTATTGTAGTGACCTTTTGGCCAGACCCGCATAAAGAAAAAAGCCTTTATTCGCTGGAGCATCGTTTAAGGTTAATCGAGGGCCTTGGCATAGATGTATGCATAGTCATAAAATTCAATCAGAAATTTTCTTGGATTTCGGCAGAAGATTTCGTAAAAGATATTTTAGCAAAAAAGATTGGCGCAAAGCATATATATGTCGGGAAAAATTTCAGATTCGGAAAACAGGGAAGAGGAGATTTTAAAATCTTAACTAAACTATCTGGCCCCTGCCATTTTAAATTAAAGGTATTTGAGCTGGTTAAGATAAATAACCAATCCATCAGCAGCACCTATATCCGCAGGTTAATCACCGCCGGAAGAATAGATTGGGCCCGTAAATTACTTTTTAGGCCCGTGAGCATCCTCGGCACGGTAATCAAAGGCAGCTCTTTAGCCACCCGGTTAGGTTTTCCGACGGCAAATATAAATCCCCACCATGAAGTTTTACCCCCTGCGGGCATATATGCTGTTTGCGTAATTTTAAATCATCAATGTTTTAAGGGTGTCTGTTACATCGGCTCCAAGCCGACTTTTAAATCCGGCATAGAAAAGCATATAGAGGTATATATATTTAATTTCCACCGGGATATTTACGGCAGGTATCTGGAGATACAGTTTATAAAAAAGATCAGGCAGGAAAAGAAATTTAATTCCTGGCAGTCTCTGGCTAATCAGGTGCAAAAAGACATAATCCTCACCAAAGGTTTATTTTCCCACCCCGATTTTTACCACAAGATGTGCCCATCTTAAGCCCACATATCCACTAGTCCTTGTATTTAATTAAGTTAGGTAAATTTTTAACTTGACAAACCTGTATAATTTATCTATACTTGTGCTACAAAGTGGTTAAAAGTGGAGTAAAGTGGAAAGGACAAAGCCATGTTCTATGGGGAGTATTTACATTCCATAGACCGCAAGGGTCGCCTTATCTTACCCGCCAAATTTCGCGAGACTGCCAAGGCGCATTTTATAGAAAAGTTTTTTGTCACGCGCGGCCTGGATAAATGCCTTTTTATGTTTTCGGAAGAAGAGTGGCGCACGCAGGAGAACAAATTCAAGGCGGTATCTTTTACCAAACAGCAGGCGCGCACGTTTAACCGGCTCTATTTTTCCGGGG
This sequence comes from Candidatus Omnitrophota bacterium, assembly GCA_028717245.1. Taxonomy (NCBI): domain Bacteria; kingdom Pseudomonadati; phylum Candidatus Omnitrophota; species Candidatus Omnitrophota bacterium. The sequence goes on along the minus strand of JAQUOD010000004.1, from coordinate 16,265 downwards.
CAGGAGAAGTCTTGCCTGACAAACAGGGCAGGATTCTCATCCCCCAATATTTAAAGGATTTCGCAGAGATAAAAAGAGACGTCGTTATCGTCGGCGTATCCAACAGGATAGAGATCTGGGCGAAAGATAAGTGGCATGATTTTTACGGTACTTCGCGGCCCTCTTATGAAGAGATCGCCGAAAAAATAATAGATATCTAAAAACTGAATGGGTTTATCGTGGCACAACAGAGATTTCATACCCCAGTTATGCTTAGAGAGGTCATAGATTATCTTCGGTTAGGTCCGGGTAAAGTTATAGTTGACGCTACGATAGGTACAGGCGGCCATAGTAAGGCTATCCTCGAACATATCATGCCGGGCGGCAAGCTTATCGGCATTGACCGGGATGAGGAGTCTTTAGCCGTAGCCCGGCAGAGACTATCCGATTATCCCGGCGCCTGTGAATTCGTATACGGTAATTTCATCGCTATTGACAATATCCTGAAGGGGCTAAATATCAGCAGGATTGACGGCATATTATTTGACCTGGGGATTTCTTCATATCAGCTGGATGATTTCGAACGAGGTTTCAGTTTTCAGGGTGACGGGCCGTTAGATATGCGTTTAGACAGGAATAGTTATATTTCTGCATCTGACTTGATAAATAACCTTAATGAGGAGGAGATCTCCGCTATGCTCTGGACTTTCGGGCAGGAGAGATGGCACAACCGTATTGCCAGGTTCCTGGTGCAGGAAAGGGCCAGGCATGCCATTACCACCACGCGGCAATTAAGCGATATCGTGGTCAGGGCGATCCCTCCTAAATACAGGCATTACCGTATACATCCGGCAACGAGGACTTTCCAGGCGATACGTATAGCAGTAAACAGGGAATTGGAGACTGTCACTGCGGCGATAGATAAGGCGGTAGAGTTTCTGGATAAGTCAGGCAGGATTTGTATTATTTCTTTTCATTCCCTGGAGGACCGTATAGCTAAATTCAGTTTCCGTAAATTTGCTGCCGAGGGCATGATAAAGATAATTACGCCCAAACCTTTGACTCCGCAAGGGGAGGAAATAAAGGATAATCCTTCCAGCCGCAGCAGCAAATTAAGGGTCGCAGAAAGATTATAAGATGAAACTCCCTAAATTTTTATCATTAGCCGCTTTTATTACCTTCTTTTCTCTGGTATACGTTTATCAGCAGTCAGAGATTTTCCGCCTTGCCTATGTAGGCCAGAAAAAAATGGTGTTATTCCAAGATTGTCTTGATAAGAATACCATCTTAAGATATAATATCAAACGAAACACTTCCTTAATACGCATCGATGGCAAGGTCTATAACTACGCTAATTTCGAAATTCCCGGTAATTACCGGTTAGTAAAGCTAACTTACCCTCAGGATGTCTTTAAGGTAGTAAAGCAGCCCCGTCCATTAAAACAAGAAAATCTGGTGTTTCGTCTCTTTGGTATCAAGAGAGAGGCCCAAGCAAAGACAATCAACCCTGCGTTAAATTCAGGCCAGCCAGAACAGAAGCGGCAAAGATAAGGCGCTTTAGGTAAAAAGGGGTTGGTTGTAAGTAAAACCTAACCAGCTCATCATCGACAGATATAATTGTGTATATAGTTAATTACCGCCGCAGGACCGATGCGGTATTTTTGTTCTTCATTGCCTTTCTCTTATTCTGCATAGCCCGCCTCTCCTTTATCCAGTTTTTCCATTCTCGTTACTTCGCGGGGATCGCTAAAAAACAGCAAAACCTCTTTATAGAGTTAGAAGCCCGCCGCGGCGCTATCTATGATTCCAATCTTAAACCCCAGGCAGTCAATATCTCGGTAGATTCACTCTACGCCTGCCCCTCCGTAATAGCCGATAAGGATAGGGAAATAATTATAAAGCAGCTTTTACCTATTTTACAGGTAGACTACGCTTATTTAAAGGAGAGGCTGTACAGAAAGAAATCTTTTATCTGGCTGGCCAGAAAAATAACCCCTGAACAGAGCGAGGCAATCAGGAGGCTGAATATAAAAGGGCTAGACTTTATGAAAGAGAGCAAACGTTGTTATCCAAATGGTTATCTCGCCGGCCATATCATCGGTTTTTCGGGTTTGGATAATACGGGGCTGGAGGGTTTGGAGTTATATTACAACAATTATCTTAAAGGTAAAAATGGCTGGGCCATGATTCTACGGGATGCGCGCCAGAAAAAACTAAATCTTGAAGAAAGGATGATTTTGCCATATGACGGTTATAATCTGGTATTGACTATTGATGAAGTAATTCAATATATTGCCGAGAGGGAATTGGATAAAGCATATAAGGCTTATCACGCCAAGGGTGCCAGCATAGTTGCCATGGACCCGCATACAGGAGCGATCTTGGCCATGGCCAACAGGCCTAACTTTGACCTGAATGAATATAATAACGCGGATAAGGATGCCAGGCGTAACCGTTCCATCTGCGATTTATTTGAGCCCGGTTCGGTATTCAAGATTGTTACAGCTTCCGCAGCGCTGGAAGAGAAGAAAGTAGTTGAAGAGGATAAATTCTTTTGCGAAAATGGTTCCTACCGCGTGGCCACACATACATTGCATGACCACAGGCCGCACGGTTGGCTCACCTTCAGGGAAGTCATTGAGCAATCGAGTAACATCGGTACTACCAAGGTCGCGCAGATGCTGGGCCCGGATACAGTTTATAAGTACGTGAAACTCTTTGGTTTTGGGGCGAAATCCGGCGTTAACCTGCCGGGAGAAATCACTGGTTCGATCAAAGAGCCGCGTTTCTGGTCTAGGACCTCTATCGGCGCGATACCCATAGGCCAGGAAGTAGGAGTGACAACGCTACAGTTAGCCTGCGGCATATCGGTTATTGCTAACGGCGGTAAATTAATGAAACCTTATGTGGTTAAGGAAGTCCGCGATAAATATGGAGAAATAATAAAATCATCTTCCCCTGTTTTGGTGCGCAGGGCCATTTCGCCTGATACTGCTAACAGGGTTAAAAAAATACTCACCGGCGTAATAGAAGAAGGCACGGGTAAATCAGCCAGAATTGAAGGTTCCAGCGCCGCCGGTAAAACAGGGACCGCCCAGAAATTAGAGCCTAACGGCGCCTACTCCCACAATAAATTTATTGCTTCTTTTATCGGTTTTGCGCCCGCAGAAGACCCCGTCGTTGCCATTGCTGTAATGGTTGATGAGCCACGGCCCTACTATTTCGGCGGGGTGGTGGCTGCGCCTGTGTTTAAAAATGTAGCCGGAGATACCTTAAGATACCTGAAAACAAAATACCCTTTTAATGAAAACCTGGCATTAAATGAGGCTAAAACAGCTAATTGAATCGTTAGGGAGCGACACAGCCTATACTGTCTTTAAGGATTTTGAGGTTAGCGGTATAAGCTGTAATTCTCAAGGTGTTTCTGATAATTTTATTTTTGTGGCTATAAAAGGAGAAGATGCCGACGGCCATAAATTCATCGATGAAGCGATAAAGAGAGGGACTAAGGCTGTAATAGTCAGTAGCCAGTGGCCAGTGGCCAGTGGCCAGGAAAGGGCAGTTTTTATAAAAGTTAAAGATACGCGCAAGGCGCTGGCTAAATTAGCCGCGAAATTTTACGGCAACCCTTCTGCAAAAATAAAAGTTGTGGGGGTTACCGGGACTAACGGCAAGACTACGATAACCTATCTCCTTGAATCCTTATTAAAAGATTCGGGTTTTGAGCCTGCGGTTATCGGCACGGTCAATTACCGTTTTAAAAATAAAACCATCCCTTCCGGAAATACCACCCCGGGCCCTTGTCAGCTTCAGCCGCTTCTGGCTGATATGGCGCAGGAAGGCATTAATTATGCGGTGATGGAGGTCTCCTCGCACGCCCTTTCCCAAGAGAGGGTTGAAGGTATAGATTTTCACTCTGCCATCTTTACCAATTTAACCCAGGACCATCTGGATTACCATAAAACATTAGAGAATTATTTTCAGGCCAAAGCCAGGCTCTTTCAGGGATTAAGCCGCGGGGCATTCGCGGTGATTAATAACGACGACCCCTATGGCAGAAGAATCAAGGGATTAATCCGCGGTTGCAAAGTGGTCACTTACGGCATAGAGGAGCCGTCAGATATTATGGCCGGCGATATCAAATATGGTATCGCGCATACGGACTTTATGCTAAAAGGCATTAAAAAAGAAATACATTTTAAAACCCGCCTCATCGGCCGGCACAACGTATATAACGTATTGGCAAGCTATGCCTGGGCCTTTCAGGAAGGCCTGAATCCTGAAACCATAAAATCCAGCCTGGAGGGTTTTGATTCTGTCCCGGGCAGGTTACAGAGGATAGGGCGCGATAGAGATTTCTCGATATTCGTGGATTATGCCCATACCGAAGATGCGCTCAAAAACGTGATTAATGCCTTAAGAGAAGTATCCGATAAAAGAATCATCGTAGTTTTCGGCTGCGGCGGGGGACGCGATAAAACCAAGAGGCCAAAGATGGGCCATACGGCTTCGGAGTTAGCTGATTACGTAATTATCACCAGTGATAACCCGCGTAACGAGGATCCGGAAAAGATAATCCGGGATATCAAAAAAGGCATAAGAAAAAATAATTATTTTATTCTTCCTGACCGTAAAGAGGCAATAAAAAAATCTTTATCTCTTGCTCAGGCAGGCGATATGGTCTTGATAGCCGGTAAAGGGCATGAGAATTACCAGGTATTAAAGGACAAGAGGATTCATTTTGACGACTGCGAAGCAGTGAAAGAATGCTTAGAATTAATGAATTATTAGAGGCTACCGGCGGTAAGCTTATCAACCGGCTAGAGGGGAAAGATATTAAGGGTATCTCCATAGATTCCCGTAGTATCAAACCTCAGGAGGCCTTTATTGCCATAAAAGGAACTAATTTTGATGGGCATGATTTTATTCATGAAGCGGTTAAAAAAGGCGCAGGCGCTGTAATAGTTCACGGTTCACAGTTTCCGCCGCAGGCGGATCAGCCTACGGCAGGCACAGTTCACAGTGAAAAGAGAGTGTCTGTTATAAGAGTGAAGGATACCACAAAGGCCCTGGGGGATATTGCCCGGTTTTGGCGTAAGAAATTCTTACATATTCCCGTGATTGCGGTTACCGGCTCAAACGGCAAGACCACCACCAAAGAGATGGTCGGTTGTTTGTTATCCAAAAAGTTTCGCGTCCTCAAGAACGAAGGCACAAAAAATAATCATATCGGGCTGCCCATGGCCCTATTAGGCCTGAATAACTCCCATGATATCGTTGTTTTAGAAATAGGCACGAACCATTTCGGCGAAGTGGATTATCTCACCCGGATATGCCGGCCGAATATCGGCATAATTACTAACATAGGCCCCAGCCACCTGGAATACCTGCGTAATCTAGAGAGGGTCTTCAGGGAAAAATACAGCCTGATAGAAAACTTAGAAAAACCCTGTGTTGCCATATTAAACGCGGATGATGCCTTATTAAGAAAGAAGGTATTAAGCCGCGTCCAAAAACCCTTTATTATTGGTTTTAGTTTAAAAAAGCAATCTGATTTCCGGGCCTTAGATATCCAAAGTATAGGCCGGAGTTTAAGGTTTAGTATCCAGGGAAAATATAGGTTTACATTAAAGACATTAGGGTATTATAATGTTTACAATGCCCTCTCTGCCATAATAACGGCGCGGCTCTTTGGCATCGCCTATAATGATATCGCCCCGTTGTTGGCTGATTTTAATTTTCCTCCTGGCAGGCTGAAATTTATAGAGATAAAAAGTATCAGGTTCATTGACGATACGTATAATTCCAATCCCCTTTCTTTAAAACAGGCGCTGGATGCGCTCAAGAGTTTTAAAGCTAAAGGCAGGAAGATTTTTGTGATGGGAGATATGTTAGAGCTGGGTAGCCGCGCAGATACCTTCCACTATCAGGCAGGAGAGGAAGCGGCAAAATGCTGCGATATATTTATTACGGCAGGTAAATTATCCAGGGCCGCTGCTAGGGCAGCAAGAGATTCCGGATTAAATAAGAAGAATATATTTATCTCTGAGAGCGCCGTTTGCGCGCGGGACATCCTCTATAAGAGGGTATCGTTGAATAGGGATGACATTGTCTTGGTCAAAGGTTCGCGCTCAATGAAGATGGAGGAAGTTTTTAAGGCCTAAAGATGCTCTATTATTTGCTTTATCCCCTGCACGATTTATTTTCTTTCTTTAATCTATTCCGCTATATTACCTTCCGCGCCGCAATGGCTGCTATGACAGCTTTTATTATCAGCCTTATCTATGGCCCGATATTAATCAGGAAACTGAAGGAACTAAAAATAGGCGAGAAGATTGCTAAAGGAGATAGCCTAAGCCTTGACGGCCTGCATCAAAATAAAAAGGATACGCCGACAATGGGAGGGATTCTTATCCTGGCGGCGATATTCTCCGCTACCTTGCTCTGGGCGGAGGTGGGGAGTAAATATATTATTATTGTTTTATCCGTTACTTTATGGTTGGGCGTAACCGGGTTTATCGACGATTATTTAAAACAGATAAAAAAGAAATCCAAGGGCCTAAGCGCCACGGCAAAATTAACCAGCCAGGTTATCCTGGGTTTAATACTAGGTAGCCTTTTGTTCTTGGACTCACCCAGTAATATCAGGCTGGACCTGCCCTTCGTAAAAAATGTATCTTTGAATTTAGACGGCCTGTATATACTCTTTGTCGTCCTAGTGATAGCCGGTTCTTCCAATGCCGTCAATCTTACAGACGGGTTAGACGGCCTGGCCATAGGCATTGTAGTGATGGTAGCTTTGGCTTTTTGCGTCTTGAGTTACGTATCCGGTAATATGAGATTCAGTAATTATCTGCTTATACCTTATATCAAAGGCAGCGGCGAACTGGCCGTATTTTGCGCCAGTATTCTAGGCGCGGGCCTGGGATTCTTATGGTTTAACTGTTACCCTGCCTCTATTTTTATGGGGGATGTGGGCTCTCTGGCTTTAGGCGGCGCATTGGGGACCGTAGCCTTATTAATAAAGAAAGAGTTACTTCTAGTTATCGTGGGCGGCATATTTGTCCTGGAGGCATTGTCGGTAATCTTGCAGATATTTTCCTTCCGCCTTACTAAAAAACGCATCTTTAAGATAGCCCCGTTACACCATCATTTTGAATTTCTCAACTGGCCGGAGAATAAGGTCATCGTAAGGTTCTGGATTATCGCCAGCCTCCTGGCGCTAGTGACTATAATTACCCTGAAGATAAGGTGATTGTTTTTCATGCGGGATACAGGTTATTTCAAGAATAAAAAGGTTACTGTAGCCGGGCTTGCCCGTTCCGGCCTTGCCTGCGCTAATCTACTCTATGATCTGGGCGCGAGGGTGAGCGTCACGGATAACCAGGATAATGATTCTACGCGCGCAAATGCCGCACAGCTGAAATCAAAAGATATAAAATTTGAAACAGGTAAACACTCGCAGGAATTCATAAAGAATAAAGATTTGATTGTTACCTCGCCCGGTATCCCCGATGCCTCATTGGCGCACGTTTTGGCAAGGCAATATCAAATACCCATAATAAGCGAGATAGAGCTGGCTTGGCTGGTATGCCCGGCGACGGTAATTGCGGTTACGGGCTCAAACGGCAAGAGTACTGTTACTACCTTAATCGGCAAGGTATTGGAAGCAGGCAGGAGGAATGTTTTTGTCTGCGGCAATATCGGTAATCCTTTTTGCGGCGAAGTGCAGAAGATGCAGGCAGATGATTTTGTGTCCCTGGAGGTGAGTTCGTTCCAGCTGGAGAAGATACGGGATTTCAAACCGAAAATTTCCGTAATCCTAAATTTTTCCCGTAATCATCTGGACAGGCATAAGGATATGCAGGAATACCTAAAGGCAAAAAAACGCATATTTATGAACCAGGATGAGTCCGATTTTTTGGTTTTAAATTACGACGACCCGGTAGTTAAGGATTTTTCTAAAGAGGCAAAGGCCAGGGCGATATATTTTTCCCAAACACCAGATTTAAATCCCAATCAGGCTGCGGTTTTAGCCGTAGGCTCGATATTAGGCATAGATAAGGAAACTTGCCTTAAGGTATTCAGGGATTTTAAGGGCCTGGAACATCGGCTGGAGGAGGTAACGCAGATAAACGGCATTACCTTTATCAATGATTCAAAGAGCACGACCGCAGACTCTACTATCTGGGCGTTGAACAATATTCCCCGGCCCGTGCTCTTGATTGCTGGAGGCAGGCACAAGGGCGTTGATTATGGCATAGCCGCTGACTTAATACGTAAAAAAGCAAAAGAAGTTATCTTAATCGGAGAGGCGAAAGAGAAGATAAAGAATGCCTTAAAAGGATTTCCGGATATCCATGAGTCTTCTACCCTTGAAGAAGCGGTCAGATTCGCCTTTTCCAGGGCAGAGCCCGGTGATTGCGTTTTGCTTTCGCCGATGTGCTCAAGTTTCGATATGTTTCTTAACTATGAAGAAAGAGGAAAGGCTTTTAAAAAAGCAGTCTTTACTTTAGCGCAAAATCAAGATGGTCCGTAATACCAGAATCAATCTTTTTATTACTACCTTTATCCTCATCTGTATCGGCGTGGTGATGATTTACAGCGCTTCCAGCATCTATGCCTGGGAGAGGTACAAAGACAGTTTTTTCTTTTTAAAAAGGCACGTCAGTTTTATTATTATCGGGGCATTCCTTATGTTATTGGCAATGGTTATCGATTACAAGAATTTTCGCAAATGGGCCAAGCCTGCTTTGGTATTATCGTTTGTATCGCTTGTTTTGGTATTAATCCCGGGATTAGGCAGGGAAGTGGCAGGGGCACGCAGGTGGTTCAGGTTTAAATTTATCAGTTTCCAGCCCTCGGAGTTTGCTAACCTGGCGGTGATTATTTACATAGCAGATTTCATCGCCAGAAAAAGCAGCGATATAAAAACATTCTGGCACGGGTTTGCGCCTGCGATAGCCGTTTTAGGGGCTACGGCGTTGTTGATCCTTGCGCAGCCGGATTTAGGGACGGTCTTAGCATTGGGTATGGTAGTATTTATCATGCTTTTTGTCGCGGGGGTGCGGGTATCTTATCTTGTGTCATTAGCCCTGGGAAGCCTGCCTTTACTTTATATATTGATATTTAATGTCCCTTACCGCAGGATGCGTATTATGTCATTTTTAAACCCCTGGATGGACCCCAGAGGCAGCGGTTTTCAGGTCATCCAGTCGCAGGTTGCCTTGGGCTCAGGAGGGATATTCGGAGTAGGCCTGGGCCATTCCCGGCAAAAATTATTTTATCTGCCGGCAGCGCATACTGATTTTATTTTTTCCATAATCGGGGAAGAATTGGGTTTTTTGGGTACGGTAGGCGTAATAGTATTATTGATGGTTTTTATACAGCAGGGCCTTAAGATAATCAAAAACGCGCCGGATAGGTTCAGTTATTTTTTAAGCTTAGGCCTGGTTTTAATGATTTCCCTGAAGGCCACGATAAATATCGGTGTTTCCTGCGGCGTTTTACCTACTAAGGGCCTGCCTTTGCCTTTTATCAGTTACGGCGGCTCTTCTTTTATCTTTGATATGGTCAGCGTGGGCATGCTGATGAATATCGCGCGCACAGGAGAATATCCATGAGGATCCTGGCGGTTACCGGTTCCAGCGGCGGGCACATCTTTCCTGCGCTGGGTTTTTTAGATACGTTAAGGGAAAATCATAAGGATATAGAGACGCTATTAATTTTACCGGTAAGTAATATAGCAGGGCAAATAGAGAAAACCGGTTATAATGTGTGTTATATCCCGTTTTCCTCCATAAAACTAACCCTTGATTTCAGGAATTTATTTGCTATATTTAATTTTTTCCGGGCCTCCCTGAAAAGCATGGTTATGCTTTTGACATTCCGGCCCGATATCGTAGTCGGATTCGGCAGCTTAGCGAGCGTACCTGCGGTAACCTTCGCCTGGCTATTCAGGATAAAAACATTGATACACGAGCAAAATGTAATCCCCGGCCGCGCCAACAGGCTCCTGGCTATATTCAGCGATAAGATTGCTCTTTCTTTTGCCGAAAGCAGGGATTATTTAAAAAAATATGAAAATAAAACGGTCGTTACCGGTAATCCTATGCGCAGGCAGCTGGCCCGTATAAATAAAAAAGAGGCCCTGGATTTTTTCGGATTCAGCGCTGAGAAATTTACGATGCTGGTTATGGGCGGCAGCCAGGGCAGCAGCAGGATTAACCTGGAATTCCTGGGGGCGGTTTCTGCCCTGTCCGATAAATCGAAATTCCAGGTTATTCATCTTGCCGGACCAAAAGATTTTAGCGCGTTGGAGGAAGATTATAGGAATACCGGCGTGGATATTCGCCTCTTTGCTTTTTTAAAAGAGATGCAATATGCCTATAGTGTTTCTGATCTGGTCATTTCGCGTGCCGGCGCCAGCACTATCGCGGAGATAATGTTCTTTGGGCTTGCGGCAATACTCATCCCGTATCCCTTTGCCTATGAACATCAAATGGCCAATGCCCGGGCGCTGGAAAGTAAGGGGTGCGCGGTTATAATTCAGGATAAGGATTTAAACAGCGATATTTTAAAAAAGAATATCGAGGACTTTGCCAAGAATCCCCGGAAGTTAGAAACTATACATTCTTATTGTAGCGTATTCTCTAAGGTGGATACGAATACGGTATTTACGCAGAGTGTCTTATCTTTAAACTGATGAAAAATTCTCATTCCCCTCATCATAAACATTATCATCTCATCGGTATCGCTGGAATCGGCATGAGCGGCATTGCCCGGCTGCTCCTGCGCCGCGGCTTTGGTGTGAGCGGTTCGGATTTAAAAGAGACCAAGATTACGCAGGAATTAAAAAACTTAGGGGCGCAGGTTTTTATCGGGCATGATCCTGCTAATATCAAGGGTGCGGATATAATTATTTATTCTTCTGCGATTTGCCGGGGCAATCCTGAGATGCAGGAGGCACAAAAACAGCGCATCCCTTTAATAAAGAGGGCAGAGGCGCTCTCAGGCCTCATGGAAGATGAGGTTGTCGTCACTGTCACCGGAAGCCACGGTAAGACTACCACTGCTTCTTTAGTGTCCTATCTTTTATTACAGGCGGGGTTTTCGCCTACCATAGCAGTAGGCGGGATCTTAAGAAATATAGACACTAACGCTTGCCTGGGAGACGGAAAGTTTTTTGTGGCAGAGGCAGATGAGTCTGATGGTTCCTTTTTATATTATCGCCCGAAATACTCCATAATTACCAACATAGATTACGAGCACCTCGATTACTACGGGGAATTCAAGAATACCCTGGCCGCTTTCAAAAAATTCTTAACAAATACCAGGGCAGACGGCTGCGTGTTTGCCTGCAGCGACGATATGAATTTAAGGGAGATGATAAAAGATTATAAAAATAGATACCTGCTCTTTGGCCTCAAAGATGGCGCCGAGATATATCCGAAGGCCATTGAAATAAAAGAGCTATCTTCGCAGTTTGATTGTTTTTATCAGGATAAATTTTTGGACAGGTTTTACCTAGCCTTAGGCGGTGAGCATAATATCTCTAATGCCCTTTCGGTTATTGCTTTAGGGCTTGAACTGGGGATAGATTTAAAAGTAATAAAAGATACGCTGGCCGGTTACAAAGGGGCCAAGAGGAGGCTGGAAGTCAAATTCAGCGATAAGGGATATTTATTGGTGGATGATTACGCGCATCATCCTACCGAGATAAAGGCAACGCTCGCGGCATTAAAAAATTTAAAGAGTAACAGGTTGATCGCCATATTCCAGCCCCACCGTTATACCCGCACAAAGCTGCTTTCAGGGGAATTCGGGAAGAGCTTTGATCTGGCGGATTATATTATTGTTACGGATATCTATCCGGCAGGGGAAGAGCCGCAAGCCGGTATAGACGGCAGGCTTATTTATGATAAAATAAAAGAACGTTCGCCGCAAAAGCAGATACATTTCCTGCCTAAAGAAGAAATAGCGGCGCATGTTTTAGAGAATATCCGGCCGCATGACCTCTTAGTAACTTTAGGGGCAGGCGATATCGTAAAAACCTGCGATGAATTGGCACAGATGCTTCAAAGGAAAGATTAAGTCAGGGGAACCGCTAAAAAGGCATACTACTTTTAAAATCGGCGGGAAGGCTAGATTCTTTGTCGAGCCCGAAGATACTGATGACTTAAAACTTCTCTTGAGTTTAAGAAATAAGATCCCGCTTTACGTAATCGGTAAAGGCAGCAATATCCTGGCAAGCGATAAGGGGACAAGCGGCATAGTCTTAAGATTAAGCGCCCCTGCTTTTAAAAAACTCTCCTGCTGTGGGAAATATCTTGAGGCAGGAAGCGGCGTTTTGTTAACTAAGGCTCTTCTTTTTGCTGGTGGGCATGGTTTATCCGGTATGGAATTTTTAGCGGGCATACCCGGTACGCTCGGCGGCGCTTTGGCCATGAATGCGGGGATATCAGAGAAAATCCCAAATCCCAAATCCCAAATCCCAAATCGAAAAACAAAAACCAGAAGTATCGGTGACTTAGTAGAGGATGTTATAGTTATGGATTACAACGGTAACATAAAGGCCTTGCCTAAAAAAGATATAAAATTCAGTTATCGGGAATCCGGCTTAGCAAAATATATTATTTTAAGCGCGCGCTTGAAGTTAGCGAGGGGAAATAAAACCAAAATTCAGGAGAGGATAAAAAAATACATCAATTACCGTAAAGGCACGCAGGATTTAACAGGGCCTTCGGCAGGTTGCGTTTTCAGAAACCCCGAAGGAGATTCAGCGGGTAGATTAATGGATTTGTGCGGCTTAAAAGGCAGGCGGGTTGAAGATGCATGTATCTCTTCTAAGCACGCCAATTTTATCTTGAATCTCGGCGATGGCAAAGCAGGCGATGTTTTAAAATTGATGGATTTGGCCAGAAGAAAGGTAAAGGATAGATTTAATATTATTTTAAAGCCTGAGATAAAAATATGGCATTGAGCCGTAAATTACAAAATAGATTTGGCAGGATTGGCGTCCTTATGGGCGGGCCGTCCACCGAAAGAGAGATTTCGCTAAAGTCAGGCCAGGCAGTCTGCGATAGCTTAAGTAAGCTCGGGTTTAAAGTAGCGGCCATAGATATAAAAACAGATAATATAAAAAAGAATACGCGCCTGATAAAATCCTATAGGATAGGCCTGGCCTTTGTCGCCTTACACGGCCGCTTCGGAGAAGACGGGCAAATTCAGGAACTCCTGGATAGCCTTAAGATTCCCTATACCGGTTCAGGGGCTATGGCTAGCTGCCTGGCAATGGATAAGATTACTTCGCGTAAGATATTTGAAGCCCACGGCCTGTATGTCCCCCGCTATAAAGTAGAGGATAGATTTTCTTACAATAGAAATTGGAAGATGCATAATATGGCCTTATCCCTGCCATTAGTAGTGAAACCTGCCACGCATGGCTCCAGTATCGGCCTGTCTATCATCGATACAAAGAGCCAGCTGGATAAGGCAGTAGGTGAGGCCTTTAGTTTTGATGAAAAGGTAATCATTGAGGAATATATAGAGGGGAGAGAATTGACGGTGGGTATATTGGAGGAAAAGGCACTTCCGGTGATAGAAATAGTCCCTAAAAAACGCTTCTTTGATTATCAGGCCAAATATCAGGCCGGTATGACAGAATATATAATACCCGCTAAACTGCAGAATGCGCTCAGTAAAAAAATACAGGAGGCAGCCTTATGTGCGCATAAACTTTTAGGATGCTTCGGCTGTTCCAGGGTGGATATGATTTTAAGTGAGGATAATATGCCCTTCATCCTGGAGATAAACACTATCCCCGGCCTGACGCAGACTAGCCTCCTGCCCAAGGCAGCCAGGATAGTGGGGATAGATTTCCCGCATCTTTGCCTTAAGTTGATTAAACTAGCCTATGAGAAAGCAAAAAATAAATCTTCCGGTTAAATTACTGATTTTAGGGTTAGTAATTTTTACCGTTTTATTTTTTATTATCAGTTACCTCGCCGCGACTTTAAAGTCTTTGGACTATTTTAAAATAAAAGAGGTTGTTTTTAATAAATCGGAAGGAAATTTTGATTTTTCTTATCTGATAGGCCGGAATATCTTTAACCTTGACTTAAGGAAGGAATCAAGGTATATTTCAGAACTATACCCGGACTATAAAAAAATCAGCCTGGTCAGGCTCTTACCGGACAGATTGTGTATTGTTTTTACGCAACGCCTTCCCTTAGCCTATGTAAAGCTGTACAGGTATTTTTATGTAGATAACGAAATGGTGCTGTTTGATATAGCGAATGGGCAGGCTCCAGGAGAACTTCCCCTTATTGCGGGCCTGGAGAAGAAAATTAGCGGGGTTAAGCCCGGCAAGAGGTATAATATCAAAGAACTGGCCATAGCTTTAAATATAATAAGAGCAGCCAGGGCAAATATTTTGCTGAAAAATTACAAAATCAAAAGAATCGACGTAGCGGATCCTGCCAATACTACCTGTTTTATGGTTTATCCTGTAGGGCCTACGGGCAATACGCAGGCGCATACCGTGGCGCTGCCGCAGGTCCTGGAAGTGAGGATTGGCCAAAACGGCGTGAATGCCAGGATGTGCGTTTTAGCGGACCTGCTTAACCAGTTAAAGAAAGAATCAGGCAACATAAAATATATTGATCTGCGGTTTAAAGAACCGGTGATAAAATTTAAAGATGTTCAATAATTATATTTGTGCCTTAGATATAAGTTCTAGTAAGATTTCTGCGGTCGCTGCGGAAATCAAAAGCAGGCATATTGCTAATATCTTCTTTGAAACGGCCTCATCAAAAGGGGTAAAGAAAGGCGCGGTAGTAAATTCCATAGACCTGACCGGTTCCATCGGCAATACATTAAAGAGCCTTAAAGCAAAATCCGGTATGAATATCAAGTTCATCTATGCCAGCATCTCAGGGTTGGATATAGTTACCAAACATAGCGGCGCAATCATACCTCTTGCCGAGAGAGGCAATAAGGTGATAACTACTAGCGATATACGGCAGGTAAATGAGCAGGCGCGCATATTAGGTTCAAGCATGGATGAAGAGATCATCCATCAGATAACGCACAATTATGCCATAGATTCGAATAATAATATCTCAAATCCCCTTGGCTTATACAGCCACAGGCTGGAAGTGGATTTATACCTGATTTGCGCTAAGCTTTCTTTTATACAGAGCCTTATCCGGGCCACGAATCAGGCAGGGTATGAAATAAAAGACGTATTCTTTTCCGGCCTTTGTACGAGCGAGGCAGTATTCAACGAAGACCTCAAAAAAGGCAAGGCCATACTTTGCGATATCGGTTCGGATATTACCGAACTGCTTCTCTTTAAAGACGGGGTGTTTAAGGATATGAGGATATTATCCGTAGGCGGAGATGATTTGACCCTGCAATTGTCCGAAAAGCTCAAGATACCCTTTGATCTGGCGGAGGATATCAAGCGGTCTCATGGCGCCATAGGTGATTATAGCCAGACAGGCCATGATAAGGAGGTCCTGATCAAACAGGACAATATGTACAAACCCATAAATCAGAAAGCGGCTTGTGAGATCCTCACCTCCGCGGCAAAATTAATCTGCCAGGATATTAAAGAGGCATTAACAAAGATGTGCCCCATTGATGACGTGAATCATTTCATAGCTACGGGAAGGGCCGTACTCCTGGAGGGGTTCCTGGAAACGCTTGAGAATACTATCGGCACTTCCGTAAAATTAGGCCGCATTACTAACCCCCATATTATTTCCTGGGCGAATAATAACGAGCTCCTGGGCCAGAAATATTTAACCCACACTACTTCCTTGGGGATAATTTGTCATTTGCTGGGAGGGCGAAAACCCCAGTTCCTGCCTGACTACCAGACTACGCGTAACCCCATCCTGAATACCATAAATAAATTCAAAGAGATATACCAGGAATACTTTTAAGCCACCCGTTCCGCTTCGCAGGTGGAAGAGGTTATTATTTATATTCTCCATAAACATAAGTAATAATTCAGCGGTTCGTCCTCGAGCGCTGAAATTGTTCGCCGTGCACTTCGGTTTACGTCTCGCTGTCGCTCGAGCCTTACCCTGGTAAGAGTAGGTTGCTCGGCTTTCGCTCGACGTAATTCCTCGTGCACCTTTGCCGAACAATTTCTAACTCTGCGGGAGTTCCCCGCCTGTGAAGGCGGGGGTGAGAGCCTGTTTCCTGCGTCTTCCATAACGTAGGAAGTGTGATATACTGTATGCATGCGATTAATCAAGTCAGCACACGCGGTATAC